>JAEDEB010000106.1 GCA_016293535.1 Bacteroidales bacterium
TCTCCCTTCACGAACACAACGCCCACCCCGGTCTCGGCGAATCAGGAAAATACCACTCAAAAGACCATGCACCCGTCATTCCCAAAGGCTCCACCATCAAAATAGCGCTCGTCGGACAGCAAAACAGCGGCAAGACCACGCTCTTCAACGCCCTGACCGGATCGACCCAGCACGTGGGCAACTTCCCCGGAGTCACGGTAGAACGCAAGGATGCCGCTCTCAAGGGCCACCCCGAGGCGATAATGACCGATCTTCCCGGTGTCTATTCCCTTTCCGCTTGTGCGGCAGAAGAGATGGTCGCAAGGGACCATATTCTGAATGAGCATCCCGACTGTATCATCAATGTCGTCGATGCGGGAAACATAGAAAGAAACCTTTACCTCACCGTCCAGCTGATGGAGCTCGGCATTCCTGTGGTCTTGGCGCTCAATATGATGGACGAGCTGAGAGGCAATGGTGGAATGATACGCCTCAACGAGATGGAACGCGTACTCGGCATCCCCGTCGTTCCTGTTTCGGGCGCAAAAAAAGAGGGCATATCCGAACTCGTGGACCACGCCCTGCACATCGCGACATTCAAAGAGGTCCCTGCACGTCAGGACTTCTGCTCCAGGAACGACTACGGCGGAGCCGTACACCGCTGCGTCCACAGCATCATGCACCTTATCGAAGCACATTGCACGGAAACCGGTCTTCCTCTGCGTTTCGCGGCATCGAGGGTTGTGGACGGCGACAGGACCATAATCGACCGGCTGGGGCTCAGCGCCGAAGAACAGGCGGCCATAGAATCCATAATCGCGACCATGGAGAGGGAACGAGGTCTTGACCGCAACGCGGCAATGGCAGATATGCGCTATACCTTCATCCGCAGGCTCTGCCACCGCACCGTCGTCCGTCCGAAAGAGAGCCGGGAATACCGGCGCAGCCAGAAGATGGACAGGATTCTTACGGGCAAATGGACCGGCATACCTATCTTCGTAGCGATAATCAGCCTTGTCCTGTGGCTCTCCATCGACGTGATTGGTGCAAAACTGCAGGAACTGCTGGGCGCCGGGATTGAGGCCCTCGCAACCCTGACCGGATCCGGGCTCGATGCTCTGAACGTCTCACCGGCAGTGCGATCTCTGGTCGTCGACGCGATTTTCGGCGGAGTCGGTTCTGTCATCAGTTTCATTCCGGTAATTCTCGTTCTCTTCTTCTTCCTGTCCCTTCTCGAGGACTCCGGCTATATGGCGAGGGTCGCTTTCATAACTGACAAACTTCTCCGCAAGGCGGGTCTCTCCGGGCGCAGCATAGTGCCTATGCTCATAGGTCTGGGATGCAGCGTCCCTGCTGTGATGGCAGCCAGAACTCTGCCTTCCGCCCTCGACAGAAAGAAGACCATACTGCTCATACCATTCATGAGTTGCTCGGCAAAGATTCCGGTCTACGCTTTCCTCAGTTCGGCATTCTTCCCCGGGCGCGGAGGTCTGGTGCTGATATGCCTTTACATAACCGGAATACTGACTGGAACAGCTGTGGCCCTTATCCGCAAGTGGGTCAACAAACTCGCCGGCAAGGACACGGAAGCCTCCCCTTTCGTGATGGAACTCCCGAACTACCGCCTGCCACAGCTGAAGAATCTGTCCCACCTGCTTTGGGACAAGACCAGGGACTATATCCAGATGGCCTTCACCGTCATCTTCGTCGCCACCATAGCAATATGGTTCCTGCAGTCATTCAACTTCCGTTTCAGGATGGTCCCTGACGGGGATGGCAGCATGCTCTCCATTGTAGCCGGAGTGATTGCGCCTCTTTTCAACCCGCTTGGACTTGGCGACTGGAGAATCATCACCGCACTCATATCCGGGTTTCTGGCCAAGGAGAGCATAGTCTCATCCCTGCAGGTACTCGGCGCCGTATCCCTGATGAACGAGGTCACGGCCGTACCTATGCTGGTGTTCTGCCTTCTCTACACTCCATGCGTCGCCGCCGTGGCTGCGGTCCGCGCCGAACTCGGGACGAAATGGGCCATATACATGTCCGCTTTCCAGTGCATTGTCGCGTGGATATGCGCGTATGTTGCCCATCTGGCCGCAATGATAATCTTCTGACTGGACCGTCCTTTCAGCAATCTTCAATAATTACTTATGAATCTTCCTACCATAATAATCGTAATACTGATTGCGGTGCTCGCCCTGATGGCTGTACGGTATATGGTCCGCCGTCCGTCCTGCGGTTGCAGCTCGTCGAAACCGGCAAAGCCCGATGATAAAATCTGCCCGGGATGCCCGCTTTCCGGGATATGCAGCAAAGACGGAACTACTCCTTCGAAGAGTTCCCGTTTTTTCTCGCGCTGAATTCGCAGCCGCAATAAAGCTGGTTGTAGAAACCGTATTCCCGGATAATGGCAAGCCTCCTTTCCTGAAGGCCTCCCTTTCGCCAGTTCCTGTCCCACCAGACGAGGCTCTCCTCTGGCAGCCCCCTCTCCTGAAGAACTTTCCCGACGGCCCATCTGCCGGCCTCGTTGATTTGTTCCAGACTCTTCCATCGTGAGGACATCAGGGTGGAAGTCATTATGTTGAAACCATGGTCAAGGGCATATTCCGCAGTACGCAGAAGCCTGTACCTGAAACACTGGAGACAGCGCCCGCCCCTTTCCGGCTCATCCTCAAGACCTCTGGTGCATTCAAGCCAGGATTCGTGGTCGTAGTCGTCATCGACGATCTGCAGTCCCAGAGCCGATGCGTAACGGGTGCATTCTTCCTTCCTGATGAGGTATTCCTCCTGCGGCCAGATGTTCGGGTTGCAGTAATAAATGACAGGTTGCCAGCCGTTTGCCAGCATCCATTCAACAATGGCCGACGAACAGGGGGCGCAGCAGGTATGGAGCAGAACCTTTCTCATAGCAGGCGCAAAATAAGTCAACTTGTGCAAATTACGCAAGCGCTTCGGGGCCATATCCAATATTGCCGCCACGCGGGACAAAGAAATCAAATAATGTTATATTTGCAGGGTACAATGGAACCAAACCCTATTGAAAATGGCTGTAGAAATCAGAAGAGTCTCCACGCGGAGAGAACTCAAAACCTTCTGTAGGTACCCTAATGTCCTCTATAGGAACAACCCCTATTATGTACCTACCCTTGAGGCTGATGACTTCAGGGTGTTCTCGAAAAAAACCAATGCGGCATACGAATTCGCTGATGCGGACTTCTTCCTCGCTTACAAGGAAGGAAGGCTGGTCGGCAGGATTGCTGCCATTGTGAATCCCCGTGCAAACGAGGCCTGGAAACAGAAATGCGTACGCTTCGGATGGATAGACTTCGAAGACGATCCGGAGATTTCAGAGGCTCTGCTCGCCACGGTCGAGCAGTGGGGACGAGAAAGGGGCCTGGAAGAAATCGAGGGTCCGCTCGGATTTACGGACTTCGACACCGAAGGAATGCTCGTGGAAGGCTACGATGAACTCGGCACATTCATAACCTTCTACAACCACCCATACTACCGCGAACACCTCGAAAGACTCGGATACGCAAAGAGAATAGACTGGGTGGAGCGGCGCATCACCATTCCGGAAGTGCTCGACTCGAAATATGACCGCTACAAGAAAATCGTTGGCGAAAGAAACGGGCTGCGCTGCATGCGCTATTCCCGCAGGGAAATTCGCCGCAAGAATATCGGAGGCAAGCTATTCGACCTTGTGAACAAGACCTACTGCGTTCTTTACGGTTATTCCCAACTAAGCGAAAAGCAGATAGCCCAGTATGTGGACCAGTACATCGCACTGCTGAACCTCGACTTCGTATCATTCGTCGTGGACGAGCAGGAGAACATTCTTGCATTCGGAGTGATGGTCCCTTCCCTGAGCCGCGCGCTCCAGAAGTGCGGCGGGCACTATCTCCCGTTCGGATGGTACCACATGCTCCGTGCCCTGATGTTCAAGAAGACGGACACCATAGACATGCTCCTGATTGCAGTACATCCGGACCTCCAGTCCAAGGGCGTTCCCGCAATGCTCATCGCAGACCTATTCCAGAGCGTGGCGAAGGCCGGGTTCAAATACGCCGAAACGAACCCGGAGCTTGAAAACAACCTTGCCGTCCAGAACCTCTGGGGCGGCTTCGAGACCCGCCAGCACCGCCGTCGCCGCATCTATGCAAAGGCAATCTCAGGCGC
>JAEDEB010000107.1 GCA_016293535.1 Bacteroidales bacterium
CGTTAACCTGAAACCATATTAATTATGCCGGTCAACAAGGACGCACTGAAAAGATACAGGGTGATTGACAGGTTGCTTTCCGACCCCAATCACGACTACACCACCGGACAGATTCTTCAATATGTGGAGAGGGAGACTGACAGCAATGTCGGCATCAGGATGATTCAGAAGGATATCCGTGCCCTTGAGGACGAATTCGGAAAGGAAATGGCTCGTAACAGGGGAAGGCGCGGCACCGTCCGGTACATGGACCAGAGCACGCCGCTTTTCTATCAGGAGCTCAACCCGGATGAAGAGGAACTACTCCGGGAGGTGCTCCGGACTCTCGGCCAGTTCGAGGGGCTGGACAACTTCACCTGGTTTGATCTTCTGAGCAGAAAGCTCAGATTCAAGGAAGAGCGGAAGAAGTGTCCTATTATCTCCTTTGGGGTGAATGATCTTCTGCAGTTCTCCACCAACCTTCTCGGAAAGCTCTTCACCGCGATTTCCCGCAGGAAGACGATTTGTATCAGATACCAGCCATACGGAAAGAACAAGAAGGAATACGAGTTATACCCTCATCAGCTCCGGCAGTACAACAACCGCTGGTTCCTGCTGGCCACGCCGGTAGGCAACGAGGTGGAGCCCTATAGGGAAGACCTCATATGCAACTTCGCCCTTGACAGAATGGAACAGGATTTCGAATACCTGGAGGATATTCCATACATTGACACGCCGGTCGACCTGGAGGCGCGGTTCGAGGAGATTGTCGGGGTGACACTGTATGAGGATAAAGATGTGGAGTGCATATACTTCGCAGTAAGTCCGGCTTCAACCAACTACGTGAGAAGCAAGATGATACACCGAACCCAGATGGAGGCGGAAGGTGATGAGCTTCAGGAGTATCTTGAGAAGTATCCACAGTTCAGCGGCTGGGCCGTGTTCTCCATCGAATGCCGTCCTAATCCGGAACTGTACTCACTTCTTTCTTCTTACGGCGGCAATCTCGTAGTCCTGGAGCCATCCGTCGTCAGGGATGAGATGGTTAAGAGAGCATGCTCCATCGCTGAGAACTATGACCTCATACTTGGAGTCTGAAACATTCGCGAACCACCATTTCGTCATGATGTTCTATATTTGCAACGTTGGAAATGTCAGTAATGCATTGACGCTTTGACAGGAAAGATTTAAATTTGAGGTGAAGCCGCATTCGGACATATAGCAGTTCTTTGACATACCGGAGTACACTTTTGACTTTTGTCCGTCATATTTGACGGATGTCCCGCTTGCGGGATAAAATGGCAGTCTGTTACTTACTACAATAGTGCCTATTGTAGGAGATGGACAGATGTCCTATATGTTGTAGATAGAAGAACTGTTCTTCTATCGCAGCCCTTGAAAGGGCCGTACACAAGGAAAACACATTCCGGTATGTCGAGGCGCTGTTTTTCATTCAGAACATATAACCAATGGAAAGACAGGAAATCATACGCGCAGCCAGGAAAGTGCACGACAGGTACTCCCTGCTGGTGCTGCTCAACCGCCTGAAGGAGGATGACCTTGGAGACAAGGCTTATCCCTTCACGATGGCGCAGCTGAACTATTTCTGTCACCCATCCAGGAACGCGAAGCATTACGTCAATTTCACGATTCCGAAGCGGAGCGGGGGAGTGAGGGAGATTTCCGCTCCCCAGAAGATGCTCAAATCGATGCTCACTTATGTGAACGTTATCCTCCAGGCCCTCTATGAGCCGAGCCCTGCAGCGATGGGGTTCGTTCCGGGAAGAAGCGTTGTCGAGAATGCCAAGGTGCATGTTCGGATGAACTATGTACTCAACCTGGACCTTTCAAACTTCTTCCCGAGCATCCCTCAGGCCCGCGTCTGGGGAGCACTGCAGTCCAAGGCAATAGGTTTCAACCGTGAGGTCGCCAATGCCCTTGCCGCTCTCTGCTGCACCGAGATGAGCTTCTATGAGGGTAAGCCTGTCCTTATGGCCGAGAACCTTCCTGAAGGGGTGGAGACGGAGAAGCGATGCGTGCTGCCACAGGGATCACCGGCTTCGCCGATTCTCACGAATATCGTCTGCATCAATCTTGATAGGAGACTCTCCGGTCTCGCCCGCCGGTTCAAGCTGAACTATACCCGTTATGCGGATGACATCACGTTCAGCAGCATGCACAACGTGTATCAGGAGAACGGGGAGTTCATGACCGAGCTGAGAAGGATAATCGCTGACCAGCAGTTCAGCATCAACGAGGCCAAGACCCGTCTGCAGAAGAGGGGGAGCCGTCAGGAGGTAACGGGACTGGTGGTAAGCGACCGCGTCAATGTGGTCCGTGGATATGCACGCAGCATAGGAAGCCTTCTTTACATCTGGAAACGCTACGGACACGACTCCGCCTATGCACGATTCCTTCAGCACTACGCACCGAAACGCTTCGGCAAGGATGTCCCTCCCATGGAGAGGGTAATCGAGGGTAAGCTGCTGTACCTTAGGATGGTCAAAGGAGAGACCGATCCGGTATACCGGCGTCTCAGATTGCAGTTTGAAAAGCTTATCGAGCAATTGCCGAAGAAGGACGCTGACATAGACTACATAGCCTCATATACGATGGAGGCCTTCGAGAAACAGTTTTCAACAACTGTGTCTTTCTATGAGAAAGCCCGTGGAGAAAAGGAAGAGACGGACACTCCTGCCAGATTTGGTGCAGAGGCAATAATCTGCGGAAAAAAGGAACAGATTGTGGTAAGCCGGTCCATACAGGAGAAGTTGCGTGAAGCTGTTGCGGGAGGCGAAAGCGAGGCATTGGACAATCTTAAGAAGAAGATGTGCGTTGCCAGATGTCGGAATGCAACTGCATCGTTCTGGATGGTGATGAAGTCCCGCCCGCAGCACAGGTATGCTTCCACTGCCAAGAGAAGGGCCATGGAGGATATATCACGATATTCCGATTCCGAAATGGCGGATATGCTGAAGCGGCTTGTTGACAGCGGATTTGATTTGAACAGTTTTGAAATACAGGGAGGTGAAGAATGCACTACGATCCTGAGCATCTGAAACAGCTCCTTTCCTTCATTGAGAGGATCTACAACGATGAGGACTGCGGCGAATTCGCCGCGGCCCTTCGCGGCATTGTCGGCGCTGAATCGTCGTCATCTGCAAGCCGGAGCGACAGCAAGATAGACAAGATAGAGCAGTATCTGGCCTTGGATTACGAGCTGGATTCCGTGGTAAACCATGATTATGACTTCATCTCTGACAGGGTTGTGCGTGATACTCTCAACGCAGACTGGCGTGAAATGATGCGCATACGATACGGACTACGTGGCCACAGAATTGATTTCGAAGAATATGCACGGTTTGCCTGCCTTCAGGTGGAGATGCTTCTGAAATACTTCTATCTCAAAAAGTATGGTGACGGGACTGCTCCTCTTGATGCAATAAAGCAGAATTATCGCAATGACCCGAATACGACATTCAAGCCTGAATTCATGTCGCTGAATCTGATGGTCAATAATCTTCAGTATGAGTTCGGTTGGGATTATCGCACCAAACTTCCGCTGTTGAACATTGTCGAAGTCCGAAACGGAGAGAGCCACAGGTCTCCGGAAGAATTCAAGAAAAGCGAGACGGCTCTGGAAAATTCCATCAACCAATTGAAAAAGAAGCCGTCCCTTTCTCCTGACGAGGAAAAGGAATTGAATAAACTCAAGAAAGATCTAAAGAATCTGAGGAACTTCTACACTTGGCTCAGTAGTGCTCCATATAAGGAAGTGGTGGATAACCTGGAAATGCTTGTCAACGCAATCAGGTCCTCTATGTGCTACTGAGTAAAACAGACGATTAATTCAATTATCCATAAGATTGCAAGCCTTGCATCAGTTCTTCTTTTGTTTTGGTGCGAATTAGTTTTGCACTGGAAACCAAAACAGAAGCAGTATTATGGAGAAGAAATCAATCAATGTTTACAACCTGCTCATCATAGATGAGTCCGGTTCAATGCACTCGATTTATGACCAGGCCCTTTCCGGCATCAACGAGACCCTGAACGGCATACGCAATGCCCAGAAGGACTATCCCGACCAGAACCAGTATGTATCCATCGTGACCT
>JAEDEB010000108.1 GCA_016293535.1 Bacteroidales bacterium
TTCCCCGTCAAGCCATTCGTCGTCACGCCGGCAGAAATGGTCAAGATGATGGAGCTTCATCAAAGGTCATACAAAACTGAGCACTTATGATTGGACTGATCATCTCCATGGAAGTGACGGATTCAGAACCGACACGCAGATAGTCACCAAACTGAAGGTGAGATGAAGACGATGGGTAACGATCCCGGTGCTCGATAGCTTTGTTTACCACATAGTCAGAAAAAACCAAAGTCCCCAAATCGCCATTACAGCGGTCTGGGGACTTTGCTTGACCTCCCTATGGGTAACAGCCTCTGAATGATTGCGAGGATTTTCGGACGATTCTGCATAATTTTGCCCTTCATCACACGGCTATGAACAAATTATTTCATTCATTATTCTGCATTGGCACAATCCTATGCGCGGCAGCATGCCATTCCGGTACGGATGGCCTTCAGACGGAGGATATTTCTCAGGAGATTTCATCTCTCATCGACGATTCAGGGAGAGATGTGCACGCCCAGCGGTTTGACTCGGCAATGGAGAAGGCTCTTGCCGCCCTGGACCTTTCCAGGAAGAATGATTATACATTGGGAGAGATCCGGGCATTGTCGACTATCGTAGGCATTGACATCATGACCAGTCGGGATGCCAATGCGTGGGAAACAGCATTGGAGGCGGAGTCCAGGGCACGTTCCGGAGGATTCAGGAAGGAATTGGCCGGCATTCTGATCTCGAAGGCGAAACTCTGTTCATATGCAGAGATATCCCCGGAAACGGGACGGAATGACGAAGGTCTGATTTACGCTCAGGAAGCATTGGCCATTGCAGAAGAGGTGGGTGAGGCAGAACAGCAGGCTGAGGCCTGTTATGTGATTGGCTCGCTGTATATCAACAAGAACAGGTGGAGCGACCCGATTGACCCGGAACTGTACAGACAGGCGGGAGAGTGGATTATCAGAGGTCAGACACTTGCGGAAACCCACGACATTCCCCGTCTGAAACGTAACGGCATAATGTTCCGTTCCCGCTGGTACCAGCAGGGAGACCGCAACCTGGAGGCCATCAGTTATATTGAACAGGCGCTCTCCACCCTCGACGAAACGGATTACCTTACGGCATCGTCTCTGAACGATCGTCTGGTGCGGCTGTATACCCGCATAGGAGAACCGGAGAAAGCCCTGGCGAGTCACGAAGACTATGTATTCCAGATGCAGAAATATATCCAGCAGAAGCAGGACGAGACTCTTCAGGAAATGGAGACTAGGTTCGAGGTACAGGAGAAGGAACGCCAGCTGGAGCGCAGGCGCTACCAGATCCTGCTCCTTGTGCTCGCACTTGTGCTGTCCGCATTGGTGATTGCCATTGTCGCAGGATATCTTCGCAAAGTTCATATAAGGGCAAAGGAACTGCAGCGACTGAGTGACAGCAAGGAACAGATCATTGAGTTTCTGTCCCGGGATATCCGCAATCCGGCAAATACGATGGCCGAGGAGATTGCCACTCTTTCATCGTCCGCCGCCAGTCTTTCCCCTGACGAGATCCGTCAGAAATGTCGGGACCTTGTTGAACAGGCCAAAGTAGTGAATACTGATGTGGCGGATTATGTAGGGAATCTCCTTATCGACCGGAGCAGAAAGATTGCCGATATCGGATTGTCCCAGAGAGAAATACAGATTATACGGCTGAGTGCCGAAGGTCTTAAGGCAACAGAGATTGCGGACCGGATTTTCCTCTCTGTCCACACGGTCAATACCCATCGCCAGCGTATTTATTCGAAGATGGGTGTCAAGAATGTGTCAGATATGATTCGCAAGGCAACAGAGTTGGGAATCATCTAGCAGGAGCCCGTTCACGCCTTCGATATTTCGGAGCACCACCTGCGTAATCAAGGAATTTCATAGGACAGCAATGTGCCTGCTGCCTGCGTAATTGAGGAATTGCTGCTCCCCATCCTCTCAAGCAAATCACCGCGCATAACGCGCAAATATATGCGCTTGATAATCAAACAATTAGCATTTTCGCTCTTGCGCGGTGGCACCAATTTGGTCTCACCGAGCAACTCTCATTTTTGCATACCCCCTGGTAATCAGCTATTTACAATTCTTCGAGTTGCGCGGTGATTTGCTTGAGAGAGCAGACGCTCGCCGGATGCCAAGGCCGGGCTATTCGCCGAAGACGTTGCGAAGCAGTTCGCGGATCTTTGAATTGACGAGCTGCGGCTGCTCCATCTGGATGAAATGTCCGCAACTATCGAGTTCCGTGTAGTCCAGCGACGGATAGAGGGTCTCCATCTTTTCCCGATTGTCCGGATCGAGACCGCTGTTTCGGGTGCATATCACCACGACCGGGTCGCCGATGCTGGTTCCGTCCCACCAGATCCGCTCCACAAGATTGTGCATGGTGCCGGACGCCACATATTCAGGGGTTTCCGGCATCGTCGCCATTGCATAGCGCGTCACCTCCTCCGGCGTATCCGGTCCCTTGAGCGACTGTACGAAGCCCTCAATCACACTGCGGCATCCGGGTCCATCAAAACTTGACGCAAAGCCCTGTACAGCAGCCTCATGCTCCGGGTCCACGCTGTCGCCATAGAAGCAGTACACCCCGTCAATATCGACGAGTCCTCCCCTTCTCGCTCCCGACAGAAGGACCTGACGGCATACCGGCGTGCCGAGGCTGTGCCCCACAAGCACCACATCCCCCGCCCCAATCTCGTCGAGGACGGCAGTCACCGCATCCGCGAAATACTGCAGGGTATATTCCGCCTGCGGTTTCCCGCTCAGGCCGTAACCGGGAAGGTCGACGAAGACCATACGCAGACCGTCCTCGCCACGGAATTCGCGGTACTGGTTCTCCCAGGTGTTCATATCGCAGCCGAACCCATGCACAAAGACCACGATTGCGGGTCCCTCGCCGCAGACTTTATAATGGACCCGGCACGAATCGACGTCAACGAACTCCGATCTCAGATCCGCGATGCTCCCGTTATTGGTGCAGGCACACGCGATGCACACTATCGACAACCAAAGAAGTTTTTTCATATTTTTCAGCGTGAGTTATCTTCATCTATCAGCAAACTCATAATCTTCATCATCACCGAGGAAGCCTATTTCCACGGAAAAATTGCCCTTGCCCAGGGTACGGTTGAGAGTAGAGATGTACCTGGCGGCTTCCTGACGGTTCTTTGCCACAAGGCAATACTCACCGTCACGACCGAATTCATAGTCCAGAAGCTCCACGTTTTCATCATCCTCTTCAAGAATATACCGCGTGAGCACGAAATCCTTGCATGGTTTTATGCCTGCCTCTTCTGCAAAAGCCAATGCACCGTATACCCAGTTGTGTGCTTCAACATAATCTATCTCATCGAGAGAGCCAAGCCGATCCTTGAATCTGGACAAAAATTCATTCAATGAGTCTTCATCGATATTGAAGAGCCACAACGAATCCTTAACCCCGCAACACCACTTGTCAATCATATAACCGCCAAGAGTATACGTTCCCTGCGGATGTTTCCTGACTACCATGATGCTCATCTCCCTGTCTTCCAAATAGTTGATGGATTTGTAGCACTTGTATACAGGCAACTGTCTTGCCTTGTCACGGATATATGCCTCAGGACTGAACGGCTTTGCAACCTGTTTGCTGGATTTCTTCTTTCCCATATCGATTCAATTCTTTGCGAAGATAGGATTTTCCCGTTCAACTGATTGCTTGAATCAACGGTAAGCATCCGATTAAGGACAACTTGTATTTTTGATTTCAAGTTGGCCAAAGTTGGGTCAAATTGATTCTAGTTGGTCTGTTTTGCCCACTTGTCTGGCACTTATAGGGAAGGCTACAATTGAAATTTCAATGAAGGAGTAGCTCTCGCAGATGCAGTGGCTACACCAATTCTATCTACAATAGTGGGATTTCCTAGTCCATCCGGGGATGTAACTAAGGTCTAAGATTCAATATCTTGATGCCAATTGCCTTTGGAAGTACTCACTCAAAGCCACATCTTCACAATAGACAAAGCAGCCTTTCTGGCCACGGGACAGAATCGTGCGATAGGTATTTCTGATGATTCTGT
>JAEDEB010000109.1 GCA_016293535.1 Bacteroidales bacterium
GACTCTTTTGACTCCGGAGGGGCGAGCAGCCTCGCCGTGGAGTCGCATCCATCTAAGAAGAAGGCGACCAATAATCACTTATTAGTCGCCCTCGATTCGTTTTGGTTATG
This sequence comes from Bacteroidales bacterium, assembly GCA_016293535.1. GTDB lineage: Bacteria > Bacteroidota > Bacteroidia > Bacteroidales > UBA932 > Cryptobacteroides. The sequence continues at coordinate 111 of JAEDEB010000109.1, forward strand.
CCGGACATAATCGCTATCTTGCGGTGATTTTCAGTACGACGCGATGAGAATGTTCAAAAACATCATCAGTTGGTATTTCTCCAAACGTGCACTTCCCTATTGGTGCATTCTGGCGCTTGACTGCGCCATTGTAGCTTTTTCCGTCCTCCTTTCGACCTATATACTTGACGGGGGATCCGTCATTGCCGGCAATTTCTGGAGGAGTTGTGCCGGCGCAGTCTGCGTATCCCTGCTCTTTACCATATTCTTCCGGGTTTTCCACACCTACAGCGGCGTTGTCCGCTACTCTTCCTTCATAGACCTCTGGAGGATAGGAGCTTCGTGTCTCTGCGGATCGGCCCTTTATTTCATTGTCGTTCTCGCCTCGCGCCTTGCCGGCTTCCCTGACCGTCTGGTTGTCTTCAAATCATTCACGGCGGTTTTCCTCACATTCGGATTCTCCCTTGTTCTTATGTGCGCGGTAAGGGTCCTCGTCAAGACCCTTTTCGACCTCGTGCGGGCCTCGGACAATCTCGAGGCGGCATTTGTGTACGGAGTCCGTGCCGGAGCGGTCGGAATTGCAAAGGCTGTACGCAATTCGGACCCTATGCGCTTTGTTCTCAAAGGTTTCATTGCGCCGGAAGGGGATTGGGACGTGGACTGGCTTATGGGCCTGAAGGTCTATCGCGACGACGACACTCTCCTCACCAATATCGATTCCGGCCATATCCGTGCTGTGATTGTTTCTCCTCTGCAGGCCGTCCATTTCTCGCAGCGCGAGAATCTTGTCAATGGACTCATACATAGAGGTATACGCATTCAGGTAGTAGGCGATACCGAAGATTGGGACGGAAAGAGCGATTTCCGCGCTGAACAGCTTCGCCCCGTCCGCATCGAGGATCTTCTTCCTCGCGAGGCCATTGAGGTGGATATGGCGAGCATAGGTGCATTGCTCCGCGACAGGGTGGTTATGATTACCGGTGCGGCAGGATCCATAGGCTCGGAGATGGTGCGTCAGGTAGCCGCGCATGCACCCGCGAAGATGATCCTCATCGACCAGGCGGAAACTCCCATGCACACGATTCGTCTGATGATGAGGAACCGTTTCCCGTCGGTGGCGTGCGACACGGTTGTGACGAGCATTACGAATGCGCAGAGAATGGAGGCTTTGTTCTCCACCTCGCGACCGGATTACGTATTCCACGCGGCTGCGTACAAGCATGTTCCCATGATGGAGGACAATCCTTTCGAAGCGGTCCAGAACAATGTCCGCGGCACGAGGGTCATAGCCGATCTTGCGGTCAGATACGGGACGAAGAAGTTCGTGATGATTTCAACGGACAAGGCTGTCAACCCGACAAATGTGATGGGCTGCAGCAAGCGTATCTGCGAGATTTACTGTCAGAGTCTCAACCAGGCCATAGTTGCCGGCAAGGTGAAGGGCGTGACCCAGTTCGTGACGACGCGCTTCGGCAATGTGCTGGGTTCCAACGGTTCCGTGATTCCTATCTTCCGTGAGCAGATTGCCAGGGGCGGCCCGGTTACGGTTACCCATCCGGACATCATCCGTTACTTTATGCTCATCCCTGAGGCTTGCAAACTGGTGCTCGAGGCCGGCACTATGGGCAAGGGCGGCGAGATTTTCGTTTTTGACATGGGCAAGCCGGTCAAGATTGTGGATCTTGCCAGGCGTATGATCAAGCTTTCGGGAGCCAAGAACGTGGATATAGTATACACCGGTCTGCGCGATGGAGAAAAACTTTATGAGGAGGTGCTTTCCGACAAGGAGAATACCATCCCTACCATTCACCCTAAAATCATGGTCGCGCGCGTGCGGGAGTATGACCATGAAAAGGTGTGTGCCGATGAGGATGAACTTCTTAATATTTCCCTTTCGTTTGACGATATGGCCGTGGTTCGCAAGATGAAGGCAATCGTTCCCGAGTTCCGGAGCCAGGTCAGTAAGTATCAGGTCCTCGACGTCTGACGGCTCTTCTCAGACGCCACTGACTCTCTGCGCTGTCTTCCGGCAGCGCCATTTTTTGCAAAAACTCCCAGCCCAGTTCATTTTTTGCGTCAGGGGAAAGTTTTATGGGCGGCAGAGGAAAGTGGTGCCGGATTATTTCACAAAATGATACATTGAAGACTCGAACGGGTCGTATGTTTGCCGTTGCAAAGCCGGGAGGTTCTGCAACCCATTTTCATTGTTGTGTTGTGTTATTTTTTTTACCCCATCCTCTTTTCCGCGTTCCGGAGGATGGGGTTCTTTTTGTCTTGCGCAAGCAAACGAGCAAAGGAATTGCTGCTCCCCAACCTCTCAAGGTAAGCGTCTCCGCGATTACGAAGCAATCCTTTGGCCGGCTTGGTCAGAGTGGATAAGTTGTTAAAAATCACTTGTGAAACCAGAGTATTCTGATTATCTTGCCGTCGTGTGCATCAGGATCCATCAAAATGCTCCAGTATTCCATATATCTCGTTCGCGCCGCCATTTCGGCGATTGTGGTTCTGTTCATGCTCTTTGTGAATACCGGGTCTTTCGGAAACCCGGATTACCGACGGGCTAGAGTCGGCGTCGCGATAGCCGGTCTTCTGGACTTCTATATGGACGTATGGGCCTGCTGGATGATAGTGCATGATATCGAGATTTTCCGGTTTCATTGGATATGGATACCGGTCTATTATGCCGAATGGACCATACTCGGTTATTGCGTACTCAGGCTCATAGGTTCGAGGTTCAGGCATTTCTGGTTTACTCCGCTGCTGATATACCGCATCATAACGGACAGCCGCGCCTACAGGGCAAAGGTCGATGACCTGTATGCAGGTTCATGCAACGAGAAGATGCACGGGCTTTCATATTCGTCGCCGGCACTTTTCCTGGCGTATTTTGCGTTGACTCTTGTCGACTTGCTGATTGTCGAGGATATGGGCCTGGACGATTCTATTGTGGCCTTGTCAGGCATAGTCATCGTCCTTTTTACTATAATTATCCTCAATCTCCCACCAGGTACCGCCCCGGATGCCGACGTCATTGACGCTTCGCCAGCCTCGTCACCTTCAGCCCCATCCCCGCTGCCGGGAACAATGTCGGAAACCGTCCCGGGCGCAGCGACGTCAGAGTCTGTTCCGGAAACTGCGGCTGCCGCATCTCCGGTGCCGGGGACCGTGAATCTGGAGGACAGGGTCCGTGAATGGGAGATGCGCCCCGACAGGCCGTTCTGTGCCGAATCACTGTCACTGTTGACCGTTGCAGACCAGATGCGCGTAACTCCACGGGCGCTATCCAATTATATAAACTATGTCCGTATGGTCAATTTCAATGCATGGATAAATGAACTGAGGGTGGGTGAAATCAAGCGTATAATACGGGATCATCCGGATGCGGACATTGCCGACCTGATGGTCGCTTCGGGCTTCAGCAGCCGCACATCCATCAGCCGTGCCGTAAAGGCAGCCACCGGACTCTCCATTACTGCGCTGAAGTCCCGTCTGGCTTCCTCGGCTCCTGAGAATCACTGATAGGGAAAGCCGGAGAAATTTTCAAAAAAGATTTGCACATTCGGATTTTATGCCTATCTTTGCAATCCCTTTCGGGAACATCTGTTTGGGATTTCGAAATAACGCTCTCGGGATTAGGGACAGTTGTTGGAGCTGAAAGGACGTTTGCCGGTTTAGCTCAGTTGGTAGAGCGTGTGATTTGTAATCTCAAGGTCGCTGGTTCGACTCCGGCAACCGGCTCAGATAAAAAGTTTGACTTTTGGGCAGATACCAGAGTGGCCAAATGGGGCAGACTGTAAATCTGCTGGCTTACGC
>JAEDEB010000110.1 GCA_016293535.1 Bacteroidales bacterium
CCCGAAATCTGAAATAACACAAGCGATATGAAAACCAATCAACCACAAGTAAGCGTCAGCCGAGCCGCTTCGACCGGCATTCTGGCGTTGGCCATGCTCCTGACGCTGCCCGCTCAGGCGGAAGCCCAGACTTTCAGGGAGTGGCAGGACCCTCGGATTTTCCAGGTCTCCCGTCTGCCCATGCACACGGACTTCTTTTCCTATGCGAACCTTGCGGAAGCCGATGCGGCTGATCCGAAACAGAGCGTCAACTATATGACCATCAACGGTGAATGGTCATTCAACTGGGTGGCGGATGCGGACTGCCGCCCAACGGGATTCTGGGAACCGGAAGCCGACGTGGCGGGCTGGGACCGCATTTCCGTCCCCGGGATCTGGGAACTTAACGGCTATGGTACGCCCCAGTATGTGAATTCCCGCTATGCCTGGGAGGGACAGTTCAGAAACGACCCTCCGAACGTCCCGGTGAAGGGCAACCATGTCGGTTCATACCGCCGATCGGTAGTGGTCCCGGCATCGTGGAAGGGACGTGAGACCATAATCCATTTCGGCTCAGTCTCGAGCAATATATATCTTTGGGTCAACGGCAAGTTCGTCGGCTACAGCGAGGACAACAAGCTCTGCTGCGAGTTCGACGTCACTAAGTTCGTGAAGCCGGGAGAGGAGAATGTGATAGCCTTCCAGGTGTTCCGCTGGTGTGACGGCACCTATCTCGAGGCTCAGGATTATTTCCGTTTCGCCGGAGTTGCACGCGACAGTTACCTTTTCTCCCGTCCTAAAAAGCACATCAGGGATATCAGGGTGACCCCGGACCTTGACGGGAACTATGCGGACGGAAGTCTGGAGATTGCAATAGATGCGGACGGCACCGTGCTCCTCGAACTCATGGACCCGGAAAACAATCTCGTCGCAACGATGAACTCGACGGGAAAGGGCCTTCGCAAACTGACGATGGAGGTAGGTGCTCCGCAACTCTGGAGCGCCGAGACTCCTTCCCTCTACACTCTTCGGGCAAGCCTCTACGACGGGGCTCAGCTGACCGAGGTGGTTCCGGTGAAGACGGGCTTCCGCAAGGTGGAAATACGTGATGCTCAATTGCTTGTAAATGGAAAGCCCATACTCGTCAAGGGCACCGACCGCCACGAACTCGACCCGGACGGAGGTTATGTCGTGAGCCGCGAGAGGATGGAACAGGACGTGATGATAATGAAGGAGTTCAACATCAATGCGGTGAGGACGAGCCACTACCCTGACGACCCTTATTGGTATGAACTCTGCGACCGCTACGGACTCTATGTCGTTGCGGAGGCGAATATTGAATCGCACGGAATGGGCTACGGAGAGAAGACCCTCGCAAAGCGCGAGGACTACCTTGCCGCCCACCTCGACCGTGACATGCGCAACGTACAGGCAAATTTCAACCATCCTTCGGTCATAATATGGTCGCTCGGAAACGAGTCGGGATACGGAATGGCTTTCGAAAAGGCTTATGATTGGACCAAGGCGGAGGACCCGTCCCGTCCTGTCCAGTATGAAAGAGCCGAACTCTATGGAAAGACGGATATAGTCTGCCCTATGTACTGGTCGCCGTCCTCTGCGGAGAAGTTCTGCAACTCAGGAGACCCGCGTCCGCTGATCCAGTGTGAGTATGCTCACGCCATGGGCAATTCCCAGGGCGGTTTCCGAGAGTATTGGGACCTTATCCGCCGTCTTCCGAACTATCAGGGCGGCTTCATCTGGGACTTCGTGGACCAGAGCATACGCTGGAAGAACAGCGACGGGGTGACCATCTACGCCTATGGCGGCGACTTCAACCTTACCGATGTACACGACCACAATTTCTGCGACAACGGGCTTGTCAGTCCGGACCGTGTTCCGAACCCGCATATGTATGAGGTAGGCCATCAATACCAGAACATATGGGCCTCGCATGCCGCTGACCAGGAGGTCGAGGTGTACAACGAGTTCTTTTTCCGCGACCTTTCCGCGTATAGGATGGAGTGGGAACTGCTCCGTGACGGCGAACCTGTCCGCTGCGGGTCCATATCCGACATCGACGTCGCTCCGCAGCAGCGTGCAAGGCTGAGCGTTCCGTACGGCGAGATTCCTTCTTCGGACGGTTCCGAGTGGCTGCTGAACCTGCGCTTCGTCCAGAATGAGAAAGAGGGCCTTCTGCCGGCCGGACATGTCGTGGCAAGCAACCAGATTGCCCTCAACGAATGGACCGTCCCTGAACTCGGGTTCGGGAATGTCAGTCAGGTCAATGTTGCCACGGCCTTGCCGTCTCTCGACCTTGACGACCAGAAGTATGTCATTGTCGAAGGCGAGGGATTCAGGATCATGATATCGCGCGCAGACGGCCTTGTACACAGCTACGTCCTCGGAGGAAGACAGGTGCTCGCCAATGGTTCTGCGATACGCCCTAACTTCTGGCGCGCCCCGACCGACAACGATTTTGGCGCGAATCTCCAGAAGACTTTCCGTCCGTGGAAGAATCCTCATATGGAAGTCATCTCGCTGGATGCCGCGCTTGAGGACGGCCTTGCAGTGGTGAAAGCCGAACTTGAACTCAAGAATCTTGACAGCCGCCTGTCCCTCCTGTACAGAATCAACAACGCCGGCTCCCTGGAGATTACCCAGACCCTCAAGGGAGGGAAGAACCAGCCGGGAATGTTCCGTTTCGGAATGAAAATTCCTATGCCGGGTTCATACGACCGTGTGGTTTACTACGGCCGTGGTCCGGTTGAGAATTATGCGGACAGGAACAGCTGTGCGGATCTGGGCATATATGACCAGAGCGTGGACGAGCAGTTCTATCCGTACATACGCCCTCAGGAGACGGGAACCAAGACCGACGTGCGCTGGTGGAGGCTGCTTGACCGGAGCGGCAGTGGAATAGAGGTGCGTGCCTCACAGCCTTTCTCGGCTTCAGCCCTTCCTTATACCGTGGAGAGCCTTGACGAGGGCATCGCAAAGCGCCAGAGGCATTCTCAGGAGTTGAAGAAGTCGGGCAAGACAACCTTCCTCGTAGACAAGGTCCAGATGGGGCTCGGGTGTATCAACAGCTGGGGCGCGAAGCCGCTGTCCGAGTATGTGATTCCTTGCGGGGACTACAGTTTCACTTTTATGATATCTCCTGTGAATTCGGGGTTCTCGGCAAAATAATTTGCAGGACAGAATTCTTTGACTATCTTTGCAGTCCCAAAATAAAAGGAGGTGATAGAAGCATGATCATAGTACCTGTAAAAGAAGGCGAAAACATCGAGAAGGCGCTCAAGAAGTTCAAGAGGAAATTCGAGAAGACCGGTGCGATCCGTGAGCTCCGCGCACGTAGGGAGTTCACCAAGCCGTCTGTGAAGAACAGGATGGCCAAGATGAAGGCAATCTACGTTCAGCACCTGCAGCTTCAGGACGAGCAGTAATTCCGATGCTCACAGATAAGTAGAGACCGACTATAAGTCAATATGACTGATTAGTCGGTCTCTTTTCTATATATATTGTGTCATCGGGTATATATCGTTTCATCGGGATTGTGTCGTCGGGTATATTGTTTCGTCGGGAGGATGATAGCGTTTGCGGAGGACTCCGTTCGCTTCGCTCACTCCGGACCCTCCCAACGTATCCTGCGTGGTCTTCGACCACTTGTCTCCGTCGGTGCTCCTCTTTGTCCGTGTCCGCGGGTGGACACGCCTCCGCAATCCCCACCATCCTCCCTCCTGTCACACATGGGGCGGAGTATCAAACAAAGACCTATCGAAGGCGTATACGGGGCTCCTGCGGGTTTCTCCTGCAAATCACCGCGCAACTGGGAAAATCGTAAATTATTAATTACCAATGATATGCTAAATTGTAAGTTGCTCGGTGGAACCAAATTGGTGCCAC
>JAEDEB010000041.1 GCA_016293535.1 Bacteroidales bacterium
AATTGGTGCAGGCCACAAACTTACCCTACCGCTACTTTCCGCATTTCCATATAAGTAATCTGAAAAGAATAAGTTGCTTCAGATTTGAATAAGATTTCCGAGGTCAGATTTTCTTACGAAGAAGGAGCGTAGCCGTAGCTACGTGACTGATGAGGAAGGAAATATGGACCGGAAAGATATTCATAAGATGATGCAGCTTATTTTTTGAAGATTACTAAATACAAAAGGGGGGTGACTAATCACTTATTAGTCACCCCCTCTTTTCTTGCGTCAAATTGACGATTTTTTGAAATTTTTCATGAAAGCTATTGCAGATTAGAAAAAATGCCATACCTTTGTAGTGTCCTAATAAACTAATACACTATTAAGCAAAAACACAGAAAAAGTAATTATGGCGGCTACAACGATGATATTGGCAGTTTTAGCGGTGCTCGCCGGGTGTCTGGCAACAGTCTAAGGAATTTCAAGGATTCCCAAAGTCAAGGAAAAAAGGAAAGAGAATAAAGAATCAATATTGAATTGGAAATGAAATCAAGAATTAAAATGTCAGCAATGGTTCTGACAATGTGTGTGGCAGTGTGCATGGGCGGATTCGATGCCTCGGCGGCAAGGATGAGGCAGGAAACTGCAATTCTCAGGGGCACGGTAGTCGAGAAGGCTACCGATGAACCTCTGGGTTGGGCTACGGTAGCTCTTGTGGCTCCGGATTCGACGATAATCTGTGGAACGACCTGCTCTGAAGCGGGCAAATTCGAGCTCAGCGCTCCGGCCGGACCGGCAAAAATCAGGGTGTCCATGATAGGATATGCAGATTATGAGCAATATCTCGGTGTGATTTCAGGAGAAGTGGAAGTCGGCGAAATAGCCCTCGATGCCGAGACCCGCATGCTCGAAGGGGCGATGGTCAGCGAGACTGTGCGGCTGGTCGAGATGAAGATGGACAAATTGGTCATGAACGTATCCCAGAGTGCGTTCGCACAGGGTAGCAATGCACTCGAACTTATGAAGAAGGCTCCGGGCGTGACCATCGACAAGGACGGCAACGTCAAGCTCAATGGAAAAACCGTATCCGTGTGGATCGACGGAAGACCTTCATATATGGACGGGAAATCCCTTGAGGCGCTTCTCCGCTCGACAAACAGCGAAAGCATAGACAAGTTCGAGATAATGGAGCATCCTTCGTCCAAGTATGATGCTGCAGGACAGGGCGGCATAATCAACATAAAGACAAAGAAGAATATGCTTGCCGGCTTCAACGGCTCCCTGGGAATCGGTGGCGGCGGAATGTTTTTCAAGGACAGGTACAACCCGGGGCGTTTCCCTTGGCAGGAGAGTTTCTGGCTCAACCTTGGTCTGCGCACCGCAAAGACCAATACCACCTTCAGCATCTACGAAGGCTTCTACAATACCGATTTCCTGATTGCCAACAGCCTGAAGTTCAATACGGCAGAAGGACAGACCATGAATCAGCTTACCGAGTCACTCTTCGGCAACTTCTATCACAACTTCAATGTGAAACTCTCCCACGACTGGTTCATCAACGACAGGAACACCTTGGGTGCAATACTCTATATCCCTGGTGACTGCTCGAGGTTCAATTCGGTCTACAGCACAACATCCCAGTCTATTGACGGGCTGCCTCTTCTGTTCTCGGACAGCGACGTGCGCAACCGCAGCAAGTCGATACAGTATACCGCGAACCTGAACTATACCCACATTTTCGATGAGGCACGCTCGGCGGAGATGACAGTCAACCTCGACTATTACCACAACGATGCCGAGGCGGACAACGATCAGGTCGATTCCACCTCCATATATAAGGATGAGGTCGTGGATCAGACCCTCAGGAGCTGCAAGCAGCTTCTCAATGACAATATCTACAACATCTACTCCGCAAAACTGGACTATCAGACTATTCTCTGGAAAAAGGTTATGCTCGAGGCCGGAGCCAAGTGGGCTCTGTCGATGACGGACAATGCGACCCGCGAACTTTCCGGCTCTGAAGAGCTGTTCCCTACCCTGGAGCATGCGTTCACCTATCGTGAGCACATCGCTGCGGCATACTTCTCGATGGCAGGGCAGTTCTGGCAGAAACTCACGGCTAAGGTGGGCCTGCGCGGAGAATATACCAATTCCTTCGGTGACTGGGAAGGAGCGAAGCCGCGCAGTTATTTCGACCTCTTCCCTACTGTGTACCTCGGTTTCACGCCGGATCAGAAATGGAGGGTGTCGGCTTCATACAGCCGCCGTGTCAACCGCCCGCGCTACAGTCAGCTCGATCCGACCAAGACCTTTGTGGATTCGAAGACCTATATGATGGGTAACCCTGACCTTCTTCCGCAGTACAGCGACGACGTGAATCTCGCTGTCGGCTTCGGCCAGCATCTCAATCTGGCTGTCGGGTATAACCACAACAGCAATATGTTCCTCCAACTCCCTTCATTTGAGGAAGACGGAACCGAATACCTCACCTGGGGCAACTTCGGAGTTGGCCACCTCGGCTATGCAAGCTTCAGCGTATCAGCCCTTCCGATAGCGAAATGGTTGCAGTGGACCTTCAATCTCAACGGTCTCTACACCTATTCGAAACCGAAAAATATCGAAGGCGCGGAGAATTTCGTGAACAAGGGATTTGCCGGCCAGGTCTATACATCCTTCTCTTTCATACTTCCGAAGAGCTGGCGTATCGATCTCGACGGAAACTGCACCACGCCGATGAGATTCGGACTGTACAGGGTAGACTGGATGGGGATGGCTAACGTCGCGGTGAAGAAGAGCTTGCTTGACAACCGTATGACCCTGAGTCTCAGGTGCGATGATATCTTCAGGACTGGAAGCAACAATCTCAGGGTCCTCGACCCTACCGGGAAGTCCGATTCCTTCATCCGCCAGAAGTACTATGGTCAGAAGATTATTTTCGACCTGAGCTGGAGTTTCGGAAAGGCTCAGCAGACAAAGGCTCGCAAGGTCGGCAACCTGGAGGAGATGTCGAGAACAGGCAGCCAGGGGCTCGGAAAATAGCGAAGCATCCTGTATATTTGCAGGATAAAGCTTTACAGGAATATGAGATCGAAGAAACCCATAGTCGCTCTTATCTATGATTTTGACGGAACCCTTTCTCCCGGCAATATGCAGGAGTTCGGCTTTATCCAGGCAATCGGCAAGAGTCCGGCCGAATTCTGGCAGGACAGTGACAGGATAGCGATAGGACAGGATGCCAGCAATGTCCTGAGCTATATGAAACTGATGTTCGATGAGGCGAAGAAGGCCGGAATAAAGCTCAGGAGGGAGGATTTCCGCAGTTTCGGAGAAAAGGTGGAACTTTTCGAAGGCGTAAGGGGCTGGTTCAAGCTCATCAACGAATACGGCAAGTCCAGGGGAGTCATCATAGAGCACTACATCAATTCTTCCGGTCTTTCGGAGATGATAGAAGGCACACCTATTGCGTCGGAATTCAAGCGCATATTCGCCTGCTCCTTCCTGTATGATGAGAACGGCGAGGCCGAGTGGCCGGGCGTTGCAGTGGATTACACCGCGAAGACCCAGTTCCTGTTCAAAATCAACAAGGGCATACTTTCGGTCCGTGACAACAAACTGGTCAACGAGAGCCAGGCCGAGGATATGAAGCGAATACCCTTCCCTCATATGATTTATTTCGGGGATGGCGATACCGACGTTCCGTGCATGAAGATTGTCAAGATGTTCGGGGGACATTCGGTTGCCGTATATAACCCTTCCAACGAACACAAGAAGGAGACGGCGCGCAAACTCCTGCGGCAGCAGAGGGTCAATTTCATGACGCCGGCAAATTACCGCAAGGACGGCAGAACCTACCATCTGGTCTGCTCGATAATAGACAAGATAGCCGCGGACTATGAGTTGCAGCGACTGGCACGTTTTGTACGCTGACCTCGGCGGCCTTCCGTTTCGGCAACAGCCGCAGACGGAAGGCCGTCAGCTATTTAGGAAAATGGAAAAGATACGTTTTGTCCTCGTAGGAACGGGGCGGATTTCAGATTGGGTACTGCGCGGGGCCCTGGAAGACCGGCGTTTCGAGGCTGTGGGGGTATGCTCCAGAAGTGAAGAAAGGGCTCGCGAGTTCATCGATATGCACCCGTCAGCTTTCGGCCCGGATGCGAAGATATTTACCTCCATAGAGGATGCGGCTGCCTGTCCCGATGTGGATGCAGTGTACATAGGGACGCCGAATTCGACGCACAGGGACTACGCCCTCGCTGCGCTCAGAGCTGGAAAGCACGTCCTCTGCGAAAAGCCTATGGGCCTGAATGAATCCGAGGTGCGGGAGATGGCTCTGGTCGCCAGGGAGAACCGATGCCTGCTTATGGAGGCGATGATTTCTACCCTTCTTCCGGTCTTTCGCGAGGCCCGCAGGCATATACCGAAACTTGGCCGACTTCGCCATTACAGTTCATCATTCTGCCAATATTCGTCCAGGTACGGGGACCTGCTCAAGGGGAAGGTCGCAAGTTCTTTCAATCCGGAACTGGGTGGGGGCGCGCTCAGGGATGTGGGTGTCTATGTCACCTATCCGCTTGTCGCCCTTTTCGGATATCCGGATTCGGTTTCTTCGTCCATGATCCGTATGACGACCCCGATGGGGGACGTCGATATCCACGGCAGCGCCCTCCTTTCGTATGGGGACATGACCGCGAATCTGGTGTTCTCCAAGTGCACGGACGCTTTCGCACCGACGGAGATATGCGGAGAGGAGGGGAATATGCTCATTGACCGTATCCATATTTCCAGAGAGGCATGTTTCCTTCCCCACCACGCGCCCACTTCGGGACGCGGAGGATACTCCGCTGCGCAGCTCATAGCGGAAGGTCTTGACCACGATGAGTACTACTATGAGTTCAAGGAGTTCATTGACGTTCTCGAGGAAGGAAGGACAGAATCTGCCATCAATTCCCTGGATGTGTCACTTTTGAACGCAAGGCTGATGGATGCCATTGCAAAGTCGGCCAGGAATGTCTGATATAGGCTCTTATATTTGGTTTTTATAGTTTTATGGCATAAATTCGCGCCGTTATAAATCAACTGTCAAAGCAATGAAAAAGACTCTTTTTGTACTTTTCGCAGCAGCTTTGCTCTGCTGCTCCTGCTCAGGTACCAAATGCAAATGCACTTACAAGAACAACAAGGGAACTGAGGTGACTTCTGTCGTAGCTCGTCCAGATGACGGCAAATGTTCTGATCTTGAGTCCAACGGCAAGCTCAGCATAGGTGGCATAGACATCAACACCAATAGTGAAATCAAGTGTGTCCCTGCTGCTGAATAAGTACGGATTCCCTTTCAGAATCATCTTGGGCGCTCTTTTCTGCGCCTCGGCAATATCGAAGTTCTCATCTGTTGAGGGCTTCGATTTGTATCTTTTTTCTTTCGGATTCTTCTCTTTCGACCTCTGTTCCCTGCTTGCAAGGGTAATAGTCATTTTCGAACTCGTACTCGGGATAGGATTGGTTTCGGGACTGTTGAGGCGGCTGGTCAACTGGTCAGTTGCGGCTATGCTGCTGGTTTTCTCCGGCTTTCTGTTTTGGAGAGCCTTGATAGGGGATATGGACTCCTGCCACTGTTTCGGGGATCTCGTCGAAATGAATCCATTGCAGTCACTGATAAAGAATGCAGTGTTTGGACTGCTTCTTGCCCTGGGGTGGCGTTCGGGGCTGGAGTGCCGGGCGCTTGTGGGCTGGATAGCAGCCGCAACCGTCGCCCTGGCTGCTTCCGTAACCGTTTTTGCAGTGAGTCCCGCATCCTTCTGGTACCGTTCGAAGGGAAGCGGACAGACCCTTTCCGAGGAACTTTGGGCTCCTGTCGCCCAGGAGCACGGACTCGACAAAGGACGCCAGGCCGTGCTTTTTCTCAGTCCACTTTGCGAGTATTGCCAGCACTGCGCGGCAAAGGTCTCTTCAATGGTTTCGCGGCACGGCTCCGACTCTTCCAGAATTCATATTGTATTTCTGGTCATTGCAGCAAACCCCGAGGAGAACCCTCTGCTTGTCCCATATTTCTGGGAAAAAGCCGGGACTGCTGATCCCGGCTTCGATACTATGCATCTTTCTCCAGACGTATTCCTTCCTATGACTGCTGGCGAAATGCCTCTTGTATGCCTTTTCGAGGACGGCGTCCTTGTCGCCGAATACGGCTACAATACCCTTGACGAAAAGGTCTTCACTTCCCATCTTGCCCCTTCCCCGAAGAGCGACTCCCTGAACTCGTCCATGTAGCCGAGTCTGTGGAGCACGTCGATGCTGGCGAAGCGGTTCCTCATATAGGGTATCACTGACAGAGTCTGCATCAGGTGTGCTCTGCTGACATATATCATTTCGGGTTCATAAGGGGCTCCGACAGCCTTGAGGTTGGAATAAACCGTGGAGAATGGCAAAATCTGCTCTCTGTAAGCGAACAAGAAATAAAAGGCGGAGACAACTACAGTCGCATCCGCCTTTACCGTGAGGGTGATCCTTTCCTGGAATTCTAGAATATCAGTCGGCAATGATGACCTGCACGCCGTCATCTTCGATCTGCCTTATGGCCTCCTGAGGGAGGCCGTCATCGGTTATGAGCATATCAATGGCCGAAAGTCTGCAGATGCGTCCGAAGCCTCTGCGGCAGAATTTCGTGGAATCGGCGAGGACTATGCTCTTGGTGGCTGACTGCATCATCTTCCTTGTAAGCGCAGCCTCCTCGAGAGTAGCGCAGGTGAGCCCGCTGGTCATGTCGAAGCCCTCCACTCCGAAGAACAGTTTTGTGCAATGGAGAAGTTCCAGGCCGGATTCAGCATATTCTCCGCGGGTCGAGAGGGTGTTTCCGTAAATCCTGCCACCGAGCTGTAGCACGGAGATGTCATCGTTTCCGAGAAGCTTCATCGCGATGCGTATCGAAGGGGTGACCACGTTGAGCTTGCCTTCCGGAATTATGTTCTCGGCAAATGTGACCATTGTGGAGCCGGATGCAATGATGATGGTGTCATTGTTCTCTATCAGCTGCACAGCTTTGGACGCTATCCTTTTCTTGAGACCGACGTTTATCCTTCCCTTCACGTCTTCGGGAAGGTCGGTCACCTCGCGGGACACCATAAGCGCCCCGCCGTGCGACCTTTTTACTAGACCCCGCTCCTCAAGGGCGCGCAGGTCGGTTCTGATGGTGGCGGGAGTGACCGACAGTGTCTCAGCAAGATCCAGCACGTTGGAGAATCCGTTTCTGCTGACTATGTCGGCTATCCTGTTCCGCCTTGTTTCTACAGCGTTGGTCATCTGTATGGTTTTAGCAATATCGGAAGATTACTCATTTCCCCGTGAGAGACTTGATGAGAGCGATTTCATCTTCGCTGAAAGGAGTTCCGTCCTGACGATAGATGTCGTGGAACCACGTTTCCGGCTCCTCCTCTTCCGGACGCGGGTCGTCCCAGGCGAAAATGGTATTGGTCTTTCCTGCGACGAAGCCCCAGTTGATGGCTGCGACATTGTTTGCCTTGAGCACAGGAAGGGAGTTTGCGAAGGTGCAGTTCCTTGTCCTTGCCATATATTCGGTGCATACCAGAGGCCTGCCGTAGCGGCTGAGGGTGTCTATGGCGTGCTGCTGTTCTCCCGCATCACTGTAGCAGTGGTACGAAATGACATCGGAGTTGGCAAGCTGGAACTCGTTGAGGTCCTTGAGAGGGTCGCTCCATACACCTGAGGTGAGAGGCTGGGAAGGACGGACTGCCTGTGCCCATTCGAAGGATTTCTTCAGGAGAGGGAGGCTGGCTGACCTGTAGCCGCTGTTCCCGGGTTCGTTGTAGAGGTCCCACATCAGAATGCGGCTGTCGTCCGAGAAGGTTTCGAGCACATCCTTCATATATGTCTCGAGCTTAGGCCAGAGGGCTGTCGTGTCTGCCCTGAGTGCATCCGATGGGTCACGGACCCAGCCTGAATTGTGGATTCCCGGCTTCGGCTCCGGCTGCTTGCCGTAGTAGGATTCAGCATTCCAGCAGTCGTCGAAGAATACGAAAAGGGGACGTATCGAGTGGGAGTCGCAGATGCCGAGGAAGTCATCCATCCTGTCCTTGAGCCCCTGAGGGTCGTTCTCATAGACCACGCTGCTCAGATATACCCTCAAGGTGTTGAATCCGAGGTCTTCAGCCCAGCCGAGTTCCCTGTCTATGAGTTCGTGGTTGTAACTGTCCGCGCTCCACATCTCTATCTGGTTGATTGCGTCGGCAGGGATATAGTCGCATCCGACGAGCCAGCCCTGTGCGTCATACCAGTTTTGAGCCTGTTCCTGTGTCCATTGTGCCTGCGTGCAGGATGCGAGCATGATAGCTGAAGCGAAGATGGTAGCAAATTTTTTCATGACTTATGTATCTTTTTCTGTAATTTTTCAAATTTAATGGTTTTTTGCCGATTTTCCTTCATTTGCAAAAATTTTTCTAGATGAAATGAAAAGTCGTGTCCGCGTAAAATTGTCCGGTGTCCTGAAGCGGGTTATTTTTTTGAAGATTGCTAAAATTTTTATTTTTGTGACGAGTAAGTAATCTTCAAAAAATAAGCTGCATCATCTTATGAATAAGATTGAAGATTCCTAAAACAATGTACTGAAATCTGACTTATGTATTTGTTGAAGAATGCCAAACTGTACGACGGCACCGGCTCAGAGCCTTTTACCGCTGACGTACTTGTAAAGGGAGAGCGCATCGAGCGGGTCGGTCAAGGTCTTGTTGCTCCCGAAGCTTGCGAGGTCATTGACCTTGACGGTCTCAGCCTTGCGCCGGGATTCATAGATGCCCATTCCCACAATGACTGGTTCGCGGTCAAGAAAAATCCGGAAAAATATTTCGAACCTTTCATCAGGCAGGGTATATGCTCATTCGTAACCGGAAATTGCGGTCTTTCGGCAATAGGATTCGACAAGTCCTCCCCTCACAAGGACAAGGTTGGCGGGGGCCTTTTCAGTTATAAGGACACGAAGGGACTGTATCCCTCGGCGGCTTCTTTCTTTGAAGCCGTCGATATGCACTCACCCTGCAACATCGCGACTCTGGTTGGGCATTGTTCTGCCAGGGCCAGTGTCAGCGGATATGCGAACAGGAAGCTGACCGATGAGGAAAGCGGGGCCATGCTGGATATCCTGGAAACTTCGCTCAGGGAAGGTGCCTGCGGAATCTCGCTCGGCCTGATGTATGAGCCGGGCATATATGCTCCGACTGAAGAGCTGAAAAGGGTTGTCGACCTTTGCGAGAAATATGACGTGCCTCTGACGGTTCATCCGCGCGCATGCTCCGCAGTTTCGATGGAATATCCGCTGCTGGGGCGTCCGCATCTGCTTCGCGCCCTCGACGAACTCGTGGAGATTACCAGGGGCAGGAAGGTGAAACTGGAATATTCACACGCAATTTTCGTGGGAAGGAAGTCCTTCAGATGCAAGGATGAACTGGTCAGGATACTCCATGAACTGAGGGAATCCGGAGTCGATGCCGGCTTTGACATATACGATGAACTGCTTGGCGTGTCGACAATCACGGTAGTGCTGCCTGCGTGGTTCCGCTCTCTGAGCGCAGAGCAGAAACGCAGTCCTTGGGTGAGACTCAGGCTCGCCCTTCTGATAAAGGCGACCATACTGCTGCTCGGTTTCGATTTCAGTGACATTCAGATTGCGTATATAGGAGAGGGTTACGAAAAGTATGAAGGCAAATCTGTCCATGACCTGGCACTGCAGGAGGGTAAGAGTGACCTTGACATGTACCTGGAACTTTGTGAGCTGAGCAATTTTGCGGGCCGTGTCAACATGGGCCCGTACAGTACGCCGGAGATAGTTTCGGAACTGTCCGGAGATCCGTATTGCCTGTATATGACAGACGCCTGGGTCGAGGAAAACGGCATTCAGAACCCGGCTATATATGACTGCTTCCCCAAGTTCCTGAAACACTCGTTGCAGGGAAAGGGTGACAGTATGAGTGCATGCGTCCGCAAGATGAGCGGAGCCGTCGCGGACAGGTTCGGGCTCAGGGACAGAGGATATGTCAGGCCCGGAGCATTTGCGGACCTAACCGTGTTCAGCGAGGCTGAACTCCTTGCCGGTGAGGAGGACAGGGGACATTCCTTCGGAATCGAAAAAGTCTTCATCAACGGCCACAAGGTCCTCGACGGAGGCTGCATAGCTCCAGAGGCCCTGCATTGCGGGCATGCAATCAGAACTCGTTAGAAATCATAACACAATATTGTCAAAGATGAAAATGGTATCAAGAAGGCTCTTGCTGATGGTGGCAATCCTTGCTCCGATGTCGCTTGGCGCACAGACAGATGATGAGCTTCCAAAATTTGAGGTAACGGGCAATGTGGGAGGCGGTCTTAATTCCTTGATGTACAGGATAAATGGTAAGTCTTCGGCTCCTTCCGCCGGCTTTGGGGCGGGGATAGGGTTCAACTGGTTCTTTACTCCGTCATGGAGTTTTGGCACCGGAGTCGAGTATTCGATGTATAACGGCTCAATCTCCCTCGGTGAGGTCGAGAGCGGCCATATAGACGTATATAATGAGTATTACAGTGCCGTATGGCACTATGCGATGTATGACTTCAAGGAGAAACAGCGCATGGGTTCGGTTCAGGTGCCTTTGATGTTCACGTGGATGACTCCGCTGAAGTTGTCTTCCCCACACAGGTTCTACATAGGTTTCGGAGCAAAACTCGGCTTCAATCTCAAGGGCTCTTACAGTCAGGAATGCTCAGGTATGGGATACCAGTACCGTCAGGACTGGTATTATGATCCGTATGAAGAATGCGAGGAGTTTCCTGGATTCAAGACTGGGAATGAGTTGGAATTTGCTCTGATGAACGTGGCCGGGTCTCTTGAAATCGGTTTCAGGTGGAAACTCGGCAACAGCCCTCTCGCTCTCTACACAGGTGCATATCTCGACGCTGGAATCCCTGACCTGTTCCCGAAAGTATCAGAAGATCCGATAGTGTTCTTCCGTATGGACGACAGCGGACCGGCTTCAAGGCCTCGGACTAAGGCCCCGGTTTATGATGACCCGGATGCGATGGCCACGATGTTCGACCACAATTCAGTTCTCCAGGCCCACAGTCCCCATTACGCGACAGTCGTGGATAAGGACGGAGAAAAGAGCCTCGAGTGGCATAGGCCGACCTCGCATTATTCGAAACATCTCACCACGCTCAGCAGCGGAATAGTCCTGAAGCTTTCTTTCGGTTTTGGCAAGAGGAAGTCCGCACCGGAACCTGTTGAAGCCGTTCCTGCTCCTATGCCTGAACCGGAACCCGAACCGGAACCGGCAGAGACTCTTCCTGAGCCGGAGCCTGAACCAGTGGAACCGGAGGTGGTTGAAAGCGTTGTGGAAGAAGTTCCTGTGGAAATAAAGAGGAGTATGATGGAACTCTCAAATTCGCTTTTCGAGTTCGATAAGTTCACTCTCGATGAAACGGTAATCGCCGAACTGAACAAGGTTACTGCATGGCTGATAGAGAATCCGGACCTCAAGGTTTCCGTGGAAGGACATACAGACAACGTGGGAGACGACAGATACAACCAGCGTCTTTCGGAGTCCAGGGCAAAGGCAGTCGTCGATTACTTCATAGCCAATGGGGTAAGTGCAGACAGGCTCAGCTATGTAGGCTATGGCGAATCCAGACCGATTGCTGACAACTCCAGCGATGAGGGCCGTCAGGTCAATCGCCGCGTCGAGCTGAAGATTATCAATCAGGAATGATGGCTGCCCGCCACAAAGCGGGGGTCCATTCGTCACAAAAGCCGTTTCCGAGGCCTTCGGAGGCGGCTTTTATAATTTACTTTGCCGTCGTCAAAACAACTGACCAAAGTAATGCAATCATGAAATATTCCTGATGCGCGTGAGTACCGCCTTGTAATAGCTCTTTGAAACTGAAATCTCTGTCTTGTCCCGGTTGTCCAAGATTATGACGGCACGTTTCTGCCGGCGGACAAACTCGGAGATGTGGCTCAGGTTGACAATGTATGAACGGTGGCATCTCATCAGCGAGGTGCCCTCAAGAACAGAGTCCATCATCCTGGTGGGGCAGCGCAGCATGTATTTGAGCTCCTTCCCTTCGGAAAGGTAATGTACCATCATATAGTTGTCCTGGGACTCCATATAAAGCACCGCATCGGTCTTGAGAACGAGAGCAGGGACGCCCTTGTAGTCAACCAGGGTAATCCTGTCCTTGTTCTCCTGTGCGGCGATGCTTGCCTTGAGGGCGTCATATTCTTCGCGCAGGGCTCTGTTGGAGGCTCCAAGACAGAGAAACGCATAGGGCAGGGCAATGATCAGGGTGACGCAGAGAGATGCTTTCAGTGCCAGGTTAAGGGTGATGTGAATCTCGTATCCGGTCGCAGCGGGAGTCAGGAGCAGATATATGAGAGCAAGTATCACATACTCGGAGAAGGCCCATATCAAGAATTTGGCGAGGGTCAGTACGTGTCCGGACTGGTATCTGTAAATGAGTATCTTGCTCATCGCCATGACAGCGAGGACCAGGACGTAGAAGACCAGTGTGAAGAGAAACTTCCTGAGTGAACCAAATCCAAGCCATATTGTATCGGAAAAGTAGCCGTAAACAAGAAGCAATGGTATTGAAAAAAGGAATATCGTGATTACCGACAGGGTGAGGAAACGTTTGGAAAACAGGTATTTGTGCATTTCCATAATAAAGAATCTCATTCAAAATCGTCGCAAGCTACGAAAAATCCCGTAATAATTGCGACCTTTGTAAAGATACACTATGAACAAAAACAGAAGAGTAGCAATTACCGGAATGGGGGTGATATCCCCAATCGGAAACAATGTACCCGATTTCAAGGAGTCCCTTTTCGCGGGCCGATGCGGCATTTCCCGCTTCGATCCTGGCGATGACAAGGATGCCGAAGGCATAGCCGTAAGGGTGGCCGGTCAGGTCACAGGCTTCGATCCTGCCGATTACGGTCTGACTCCTCAGGAAATCAGAAAGAGCGACAGGTACAGCCACTTTGCAGTGGCAGCATCCCTTCAGGCCCTGCAATCCAGCGGCCTTGTAATAGGCGAGAGTGTCAGCAGGGAAAGAACGGGAGTCTATATGGGCTCCGGAATCGGAGGACTTGATACCTTCGTGCGCCAGACCAAGAATATGGCTGAGAACGGCGGCGGCCGCGTGTCGCCCATGTTCATTCCTATGATGATTGCCAACATTGCCGGCGCCAACATAGCCATAAAGCTGGGGGCCCAGGGCCCTTGTCTTACAACCGTAAGCGCTTGTGCGACAGGAACCAACGCAATAGGTGAGGCCTTCTATGCGATACAGAGGGGAGATGCCGACGTCATCATAGCGGGAGGCAGCGAGTCTGCAATCAATCCGATAGCGATAGGCGGATTTCAGAATGCCCGTGCCCTGTCCCTGGCGGAAGATCCGCTCCAGGCCTGTCTTCCTTTCGATGCCCGTCGCAGGGGTTTCGTTATTGGCGAGGGGGCCGGAGCCCTTATACTGGAGGACTATGAACACGCTGAGGCAAGAGGAGCACATATCTACGCTGAAATCTGCGGCTACGGAAACACCTGCGACGCCTATCACGTGACCGCTCCTTCTCCTGACGGGAAGCCGGCATCCCGCGCCATCAGGCGTGCACTCGACCAGGCAGGGTTCAGGGATGGGGAGTCCCTGTACATCAATGCTCACGGAACCGGAACGCATCTGAACGATTCCTGTGAGACTCTTGCAATAAAGCTGGCCCTCGGCGAGGACCTGGCTTACAGGACGGCGATAAGCTCCAGCAAGTCGATGACAGGTCACCTTCTCGGAGCCGCCGGTGCGGTGGAAGCCGTTGCCTGCGTGCTCGCTTTGACTGAACAGACGGCTCCTCCTACTATTGGTCTGGAAGAGAAGGATCCGGAATGTGACCTCGATTATGTGCCGTTGCGTTCGAGAAAAATGTGCATTGACGTCGCGTTGAGCAACTCATTGGGTTTCGGTGGCCACAATGCTGCCATCGCTTTCAGAAAAGTCAGATAAGATGAACAGAGAAGAAATCAGCAAGCTTCTGCCTCACCGGGAGCCTATGCTCCTTGTCGATGAAGTCCATACTGAGGCTGGTGAATGTGTCTCCCGCTATGAAGTGAAGGGAGATGAGTTCTTCCTTCAGGGACATTTCCCGGGGCATCCCGTAGTGCCCGGAGTGGTGCTGTGCGAGATGATGGGGCAGGGCGCGGTCCTGCTTCTGCGTGACAGGCTTGACGGCAGGACATTACCCATGTTCGTGGGAATGGAGAACGTGCGCTTCAAGCAGCCTGTACATCCGGGCGACGTCGTCGAGTGCCGCTCCAAACTTCTTTCAACACGCGCCAACATCGTTTTTGTACAATCCAAGGCTACCGTGAACGGACATCTGTGCTGTTCCGCAAAACTTTCGGTGGCCCTGATAAAGGCTGAATGATTATGGAAATACCGCAAATCCTTACAGGAAAGGCCGCAATCGTAACAGGCGGCGTGCGTGGCATAGGCCGTGCAATTTCCGAGGCTTTCGCCAAAGCTGGAGCCGATCTCATACTCACCACCACCCGCGACAAGTCCGCATGCGGCGAAGTCCTGGATCATCTGCGCTCCTTTGGCGGCAGGGTGGAACTCCTGAAACTCAACGTGTCCGACAAGACCGAAGTTGCGGCACAGCTTCCTGAAGCTGTAACTGCCTTCGGAGGGGTGGACATTCTTGTCAACAACGCCGGAATCACCAGGGACGGCCTGATGCTGAGGATGAGCGAGCAGGATTGGGACGAGGTGTTGGCAGTGGACCTCAAGTCTGCGTTCAACACGGTCCAGGCAGTGCTTCCTTTCATGTCGCGCAAGCGCTCGGGAAGCATCATCAACATTTCCAGCGTGGTGGGACTGACTGGAAACGCCGGACAGTGCAACTACGCCGCGGCCAAGGCAGGACTCATAGGTATGAGCAAGTCACTCGCAAGGGAAATGGGCCCGAGAGGAATCAGGACCAACTGTATCGCTCCCGGATTCATCTGTACGGATATGACTGCCAAACTGCCTGAACAGATGGCCCAGGACTGGAAGAACCGCGTCGCTCTCCGTCGCCTCGGAACTCCGGAGGACGTTGCGGGAGTTGCGCTTTTCCTCGCGTCCGACCTCTCGGCCTATGTCAACGGCGAGGTCATAGGATGCACAGGGTGCATGTAGAATTTTCAAAGGCGAAATTATGTCAAAAGGAATACTCGAAGGAAAGAAGGGCATAGTTTTCGGTGCCCTCAATGATATGTCCATAGCCTGGAAGACGGCTCAGGCCTGTGTTCGCGAAGGGGCGGAAATAGTGCTCACAAATACGGCGCTTGCGATGCGCCTCGGCACGATAAACGCTCTTGCGCAGGAGTGCAATGCGCCGGTCCTGGTGGCGGACGCGACCAGTGTGGAGGATTTGGAAAAGCTCGTGGACGGGACTATGGAGCATTTCGGAGGCAAGTTCGATTTCGTGCTCCATTCGGTAGGAATGTCACCCAATATCAGGAAGAACATTCCGTACGAAAAGCTCAATTACGATTTTCTGGACAAGACCCTGGATATCTCGGCCATATCCTTCCATAAACTTCTGCGGGTGCTCTATGCCAAGGATGCACTCAATCCCGGAGGCTCGGTGGTGGCGCTGACCTATATCGCAGGCGATCGCGCCGTAGCCGGATATTCCGACATGTCGGATGCCAAGGCGCTGCTGCAGTCCATTACGAGGAGTTTCGGAAATATCTATGCGCGTCACAACGGCGTGAGGGTCAATACGGTATCCCAGTCTCCGACGAAAACATCAGCCGGACAGGGCATTGCCGGAATGGACAGAATGTTCGAATATGCCGACAAAATGTCCCCTCTGGGCAATGCCGATGCGCAGGATTGCGCAGACTACATAGTCACCCTCTTCAGTGACTATACGAGGAAGGTCACGATGCAGAACCTTTACCACGACGGAGGTTTCTCAAGTATGGTATGCACCCCTGAGGTGCTTTGATAAGATATGATAAGGAAAGTGCTTGTTGCCAACCGCGGCGAAATTGCGGTCAGGGTGATGCGCTCGTGCTACGAGATGGGCATACGCACGGTTGCTGTATTCAGCGAGGCGGATCGCAGCAGCCGCCATGTCATGTACGCTGACGAAGCGGAGTGCATAGGGCCGGCGTCTTCGCTGGAGAGCTATCTCTGCATCGACAGAATCATAGCAGCTGCGAAGAAACATAAGGCTGATGCGGTCCATCCCGGTTACGGTTTTCTTTCGGAGAATGCCGAATTTGCACGCCGATGCGCCCTGGAGGGGATTGTCTTCATAGGCCCGTCCCCGGAGACGATGGAGACTATGGGTGACAAGATAAGTGCGCGCCGGACTATGATTGACGCGGGAGTCCCTGTCGTTCCGGGAACCTGCGGAATGCTCGAATCGGCGGAAGAGGCGCTTCGAGTATGCGGGGAAATCGGCTATCCGGTGATGATCAAGGCGTCGATGGGAGGAGGCGGCAAGGGCATGAGGGTCGCGACCGGACCGGACGAGGTCCCGCAGATGTTCGAGGCCGCGCGCATGGAGGCCTTGTCGACTTTCGGTGACGGAACCGTATACATAGAGAAGTTCGTCGAATCGCCGCATCATATAGAGTTCCAGATACTCGGGGATATGCACGGAAATGTGGTCCATCTCTTCGACAGGGAATGCTCGGTTCAGCGGCGCCATCAGAAACTGGTGGAGGAGAGTCCAAGCCCCTTCCTCGACGCTGCGACCCGCAAGGCGATGGGCGAGGCGGCGGTGGCTGCCGCAAAGTATGTCGGATATGTCGGAGCCGGGACGATAGAATTCCTCGTTGACAGGAACAGAAACTTCTATTTCCTTGAGATGAATACGAGGCTTCAGGTGGAACATCCTGTAACAGAGGAGGTTTGCGGAATAGACCTTGTGAAGCATCAGATAAGGATCGCGGACGGCGAGCCCCTTTCTTTCCGTCAGGAGGACATCAGGCAGAGGGGGCATTCCATCGAATGCCGTATATGTGCCGAGGATGCTGACAACGGCTTCCGTCCTTCTCCCGGACTTGTCAGGCAGTTGCTGGAACCGCAGGGAAAGGGAGTCAGGATAGACGCTTCCATTTACCAGGGCTACGAGATTCCTGTCCATTACGACCCCATGATAGGCAAGCTCATTGTCCATTCCTCACGCCGGGAGTATGCCATAGAGAGGATGAGGCGCGCCCTGTATGAGTACAAGATCATTGGACTTACTACCAACCTGGGTTATCTGAGACGCATCATAGACGTCCCGGATTTCAAGAAAGGCTGCTATGACACCTCCTTCATCGAGGCCAATGCGGACAGGCTCGCCGCGCGGAAGGGCTATCACACCGATGCGGAGGATATTGCGGTGATTGCAGCTTATATGGATTACCTGATGAACTGTGAAGAGAACACCTCCGATACGGCGGACTCTTCGGCCCTGAGCCGCTGGAGAGCCTTCGGACTCGGAAAGGGTGTGCTGAGAATCTGACGTACCATGGAAATAAGGATAGGTGACAGACTGGCGGAGGTTACTCTCATCTCCAAGGACGGCAACAAGGTCAGCGTTGAAGTTGATGGCCGTGTCTACAACATAGATATCTGCATGTTCTCCAACGGACAGTGCTCCATACTCCACAAAGGGGTGTCTTACAATCCTTTCATCATACACGAAGAGGGGAGCAAGCATTACGGAGTCAGCCTCAACTACTCCGTTTACGAGATAGATATGCTGGACTCGCAGGCCAAGTATATGAGGATGAGGAAGCGCTCCTCCCTGGAGACTGCCGACGAGAAGGTTTCCGCCCCTATGCCTTCCAAGGTCATCAAACTTCTCGTGGAAGAGGGGCAGCAGGTGAAGAAGGGTGAGGGGCTGCTCGTGCTCGAGGCGATGAAGATGCAGTCCGTGGTGGAGGCGCCGAAGGACTGCACGGTAGTCAGAATCGCTTGCGCGGAGAATGACAGCGTGATGGCAAACAAGGAACTTATGGTCCTCAAATTCAATGATTGACAAGGCTATGGGAAAAAAATTGACTGCATACGAAAGAATAGAGATTCTGCTCGACAGGGGGAGTTTCGTCGAGTTGGACAGATATGTGAAGCACCGCTGCACCGATTTCGGAATGGAGGACAGGAGGGTGGCAGGAGATGGCGTGGTCTGCGGCTATGGCAAGATAGACGGCAGGAATGTATTCGTCTATGCCTTCGACTTCAATGTGTTCGGCGGGTCTCTCAGCGCGGCGAACTCGAAGAAGATAGCGAAGGTGCAGGATATGGCCCTCAAATGCGGGGCGCCGATCATCGGGCTGAACGATTCCGGCGGCGCGCGCATTCAGGAGGGCGTGGAAAGCCTGACCGGTTTCGCGGAGATATTCCGCAGGAACGTGATGTCTTCCGGCGTGATTCCGCAGATAAGCGCAATCATGGGCCCATGTGCAGGCGGCTCCTGCTATTCCCCGGCACTGACCGACTTTATCCTCATGGTTGAAGGCGAAAGTCAGATGTTCATCACCGGCCCGAACGTGATTCGCGAAACAACCAACGAGGAATGCGACAAGGAATCGCTCGGCGGTGCCAGAGTCCATGCGACCGCGTCCGGAGTCAGTTCCCTGGTGTGCAGGGATGATGAGGAGTGTCTGATGACCATAAGGGAACTCCTTGGATTCATCCCTTCCAACAATATGGAGGACGCTCCCGTGCGGTCGGCGACTGACGACGTGAACCGTCTCTGCCATGAACTGGACAATGTCGTGCCTGAAAATCCGAATATTCCGTACAATATCAAGGATATCATCGAGCCTATATGTGACCAGCAGTATTTTTTCGAAATCCAGCCCGATTTCGCCAGGAACGTGGTCATAGGTTTCGGACGTATGGCGGGAAGGTCGGTAGGCTTCGTCGCAAACCAGCCGAACTACCTCGCAGGCGCCATTGACATCGATGCAAGCGACAAGGCGGCGCGGTTCATACAGTTCTGCGATGCCTTCAACATCCCCATAATCGCAATCGAGGATGTGCCGGGCTTCCTCCCTGGCGTTCAGCAAGAGCACGCAGGAATCATACGCCACGGGGCCAAGATTGTTTATGCATTCGCGGAGGCTACGGTTCCGAAGATTACCCTCATCACCCGCAAAGCCTATGGCGGAGCATATATAGTGATGAATTCCAAACAGATAGGTGCTGACATCAATCTCGCATACCCTACAGCCGAGATTGCCGTGATGGGAGCAAAGGGAGCAGTCAGCATCCTTTACAGGAAGAAGGATCCGGAGAACATCCCTCAGAGAATCAGGGAATACGAGGAAAAGTTCGCAAATCCGTACAGGGCTGCCGAACTGGGCTATGTGGACGATATAATCCAGCCTGCAGACACCCGTGCTGCCATTATCAAGGCTTTGGAGTGTTGCCGCAACAAGAGCGTGAGCAATCCTCCGAAGAAACACGGCAATATGCCAGTGTAGTCTTCCCGAAAGCTGCTGGGCAGGCCTTACCTCGAGGAGATATACGAGCAGTATCCGGACTGCATTTCTCTGCTCCAGGTCGACGGCAACGATGACTGGAAGCTCCGTTTTTTCGATTGCGGGATGCTTTGTCTGCTCAATGGCGGTGACGCTTGCCCAAGTCAGATTGCCGGGTGAGCAAGCATTGTGTAATAATTGGTAGGATAGTGTCAGTCCGGGAAAATATTCCTT
>JAEDEB010000003.1 GCA_016293535.1 Bacteroidales bacterium
AGCCTGAGTCTTCGGTGTGATGACGAACTCGATTGATGAACCCATCGCCCAGACTATCTTGTATAGAGAAGAAAGCTTGATGTCGTCATTTTTGAAATAATAGGCCACGCTCCTGGAGGAGCGGTTGATCTTGGAGGCAACGCTTTCGTAAGTCTCACCGCGTCTTGCCATAGCTTCCTGAAGGAAGAACAGTCGGCTCAGTTCGTATATTTCCCCTCTTTTCGCCAGGATTGACTCAATCTTCTGGTAATCCAGCTTCACGACCTCGTCGTTCACATTTCCTCCGGTTATCTTAATATCGAGGTCATATCCAAGGGCATTGACGAATTTCTCCGCCCTGGAAAGATCAATATCCTGGACAACATTGAAAGAATGACGGAAACAGGCGGGAGCCTTGTAACCCATCATTTTAATGACTTCGTTAATGGTCAATCCGTGAAGGTGAATCAACCGTTTGATGAATAATAACCTGTCAAAACTCTTTTCTTCCACAGTAATCGTATAAAATAATGACACACAATACTTCTACAAAAATAGTAAATAGATTTGCGGTGTGTAAAAAAGTATTATCTTTACAATCGAATTCCACTTGCCCTATAAGCAAAGTTAAAAAAATCTGTAAAAATTTTTACAAAAAACACCGGATTTCTGTGAACCATAGGACCAAATACTCCGACGAGCAAATGGCGGCGATAAAGGCGGTGCCGATTGAAGATGTCCTCATCGACCTGGGTTATCCCGTCAAAAGTGACTCGAAGGGATTCATCTGTTCGCCGTTCAGGAACGAGCGGACGGGGTCCTTCAAGATTGACCGTGCAAAGAATTTCTGGTGTGATTTCGGCGCGAGCAACACCGAACACATCCGTTCCGGGAAGACACATCTTGGCGGCTCGGTGATAGACCTGGTGATGATGCTGAAGAATTGCAGCGTCCTCGAGGCATTGGATTACCTTGCGGAGCTCAAGCCGGGAATCGCACTTGGGAAGATAGAGCAGGTGAAGGCTCCATCCCAGTATGAGAGTCGCTCGGAGACGAAGATAACACGCGTTGGAGAGCTCTACACCTATTCGCTGAAGGATTATGTCAGCAAGGAGAGGAAGATTCCTCTGGAGATAGCGCAACGCTATCTCAGTCAGATCTATTACAAGAACATTGTTCCGGGAAAGCCCGAACCAGAGAAGGACTACTTTGCGATAGGATTTCCGAACCGTTCCGGCGCTTGGGTGATCCGGAGTCAGTACACCGACCGAAGCACGGGTGCCGTGCAGCAGATAAAGAGGAATATAGGGCCTTCGGACTGCACCTTCATCGGGAAAGACGGCCATTACATCACCGATGAAAGCATCAGTCAGTCCTCCAATGTTGCGGTATTTGAGGGATTCTTCAATTTCCTCTCCTGGCTCGCCTGGAAGGGTATCCTTATACCAGGGAACACGGATATCGTCGTGCTCAACTCTACGACCAACGCGGAGCGTGCGCTGCCTTTCATAGCAAGGCACTCGCACGTGTACGCATATCTGGACAACGACCAGACGGGAACCAACTGTACGGAACACCTGGGCGAGATGTGTGCCGCCATGTGTGACGATGAGTTTTCAATCAGTTTTAAGGATTGCCGTGAGGCTTACAGAGGCCACAACGATATCAACGATGCGTGGCGAGAGGTATGCCGGCAAAGGGAGATGTCGAACGAACAAGTCACAGGAAAAGGAATGAGGCGTTAGCCCACCTTCATACACAATCATTAAATCTTATTACCAAGCTATTATGGCAGACGAAAAGAAAGACTATCCGAAGGAATTCGACCTTCGGGAAGAAAAGGGGAAGGCTCCGGAAAAAGCCCCTGATGTCAACGAACAGGCCTATGCGCCTACGGAGCAGACGCTGAAGAAGCTTAACGAACTACCGTGGCCGGAAATCAAGGAAGAGCTGGGCATCAGCCTGGAATCCCTCCTGAAGAACACCAGGCATTACGGAACCCTCGAGGCTCTCGCCTATGGCCGATTCTCTGAACCATTGCTTTTCAATATCAAGCGAGGTCATGAGCAGCGGCATCAGGAGTGCGGAACACTCCGGCTCTACTCCTACAAGAACGCCGCCGGGCAGAAGGAGTGGGGTTACGAGATTCACCCGGTGAAGTACCATTACAAGCTCGACGACAAGGGACAGATCGTCAAGGGAGCCAACGGAGAACCGCTTGTCGAGATAGACAGGAACCCTCTGCGCGCAACATACGACGAGGCTACGGGAAAAACCGTAGAAGAAAGTCTCACTTACAAGCGTCATCAACTCAGTCAGGAACAGGTGCGCCACCTGCGTCTCACCGGTAATCTCGGCGAGCCGTTCGTCACAACCGGTTTCAATGGCGAGACGGTAAGGGAACTGCTCTCCTGTGATCCATACAATCGGCACACCCTCGTTGCCGTCCGTGCCGACGCCGTTCGTGCCAGGTATCTGAGCAATCCGGTTGCATCACTCAAGGGAGGAGATACCGTCACCCTGACAAGGGACAATGTTCTGGCGCTCTCTGACGGGGATACCGTCTGGACCAAGAGCGCAAAGGGCAAGGACTGCTGTTTGCAGTATGACGCATATCTGGGAAAGGTTCGTCAGGTGAAGAGCTACGAGATGTGCTGCCGTGAGGATATCCAGAAGTTCATCGCCGAAGCCAAGCAGAAAAGCGAGGCAAAGGATCAGGCGCAGTCAGCGCAGAATACTCCACGCGTATTCCGTCGTGAGAAATAGTCACCTTTAATCGAGAGCATTATGGAAAACAACTATGATGTCATAAGTGTAGGCCTATATGACCGCACTTGGGACGAGGTGAAGGCTATCCTCAAGGAAATGGGTATCACAAATGTTGTTGACGCCAGGAGCCTGCGCGGAAACCGTAATGAGCCGTTGCTGAACGCGGACCGTACAGAACAGACGATAACGAAGGAAGGATTTACCTACACCAAGCTGCCATCTCTGGACGGCCGCTCCCGTGATCCGCGGGTTCATGTGCTTGAGAATCTTGATTCTCCGGTGATATACAGCAAGGTGATGGACACGCCGCGTTTCCGGCAGGAGATGGCGACGCTTGTAGAGAAAGCCGGGAAGGGGAAGGTCGCCATCCTAACGGGTAATGCCAATGCCTACAACGGAGCTGCGGCGAAGTTGGTGGGGCAGTTCCTCGAGTCAACGACGGATATGAAGATGGGACACGTCATCACCCACAATAGCAGCAATACGGTAGTGAGCTCGCAGGAGACGGTGATAGACCACTCTTTAGGCAGAGGTGTGGCGATAACAGGCGGAGACTACCGCAACATATCGTTCAATTCCGATGGCAAGTGGTCCCTCTCCGGGGATGTGAAGGTCGGCCGCGTGAAGCGCGAGCTTCGCACGCAGGAGCATCGCACCATCAAAGGGGCGTGGAACTACGGAAGTGAGGGCGAGATAACGGCCTCCAAGGGTGATCGCGCCGTGTCATCTGTCGAGAACGCCAGATGGGCAGACTATACTCTTGCCATATCGAACAGCTTCACATCGCATGACGCGCGTCAGAACCGGCTTGCCGCCGGTGACAACTATCTGCAAGTGCGGATTCCGTCAGAGAGGGAGGCATACTTCGACGAAGAGGGCAACCTCAGTGAGCAGCTCATCAGTCGCGTCAGCTCCGGTATCCGTTCACAGATAACAAAGCTCGTGACAAGGGATATGTTTGGAGAGCGGGAGGGCTTCAATTCGGAAGCCATCAAGCTTAATGTTGTAGGAGCGAATATCGCCCAGATCGCCAACGAGTACAAGTCAACAGCGGTTACCGCCGAGGAGTTGGACAAGACGACGGCGACTCTTCTGCGCAACTCCGATACGCATATAGTAGAGATGACCGGTCCTGACCAGAATCTCATCAACGAATTCCTGTCCCGTGTCATGAGGAATGTGCGCGAAGGTCGTTGGGGCAAGGAGGAGTTCGATTCATCGGAGAAGCCGCTTTTCCGCATCTCGGAGGTGCGTACCAATGGCGAGTCCGGTATTGCTGAAGCTACGACGATAGCCTGTCAGGAGAACGGCATCAACTGGAGCATCCACACCTCGAAGGACTACCCTTGGACCAAGGACAACGAGGCTCTCCAGGGAGAGGTGGTTCTTGACAGGCCATCTTTCGAGAACCGCTTCAAGCAGGGCTATGTCAAGGATATTTCCGAGGAGCAGATGCGTGACCAGGCTCACCAGCAGACATACCTGCGCTCCCTCGATGAGGGTTCTCTGGAACCAGGGCTGAAGGACAACCAGGTGGCGCTGCTGCAGGTTCTTGGATTCTCTAACAGCGAGATTACCCAGATGATAGACATCGCCCGGGATAACAACGAAATCATCATGGACAATGCCCAGATGCACCAGTTCATTGAAAACTGTGGCGGATACGGCATCTCCAGCTCGGAACACATCAATGAAGCGGCCATCGCAAACGCACAGGAGCAGTTGGCCGACATGCTCGCCAAGTGCGAGGAGAAGGGTATTTCGTTCATCACGGCAGCCAATCCTCTCTATCCGGAATCGCTTCGGATGATGCAGCCATATAAGGATACGGTGACGGAGCCGGTGGTGACGATGCACGACGGTTCAGCCCATATCGAGACTGTCGAGCGTGAGGTGGAGTCCTGTCGTCCGGCTATCCTGTGGTACAAGGGCGATATCTCCCTGCTTAACAAGAAGGGCCTTGCCGTGATGGGTAATGAAGCGAGCAGTAATCCTTACGATCTCATGTACGCTGACCACAGCATCCCGGACAAGACAGAATCTCTTGCCAGGGAATTGGGCAAGGAAGCTGCGGCCAAGAAAGTAACGACCTTCACCACGCTTCAGGACGGCTCCCAGATGAGTGCCGTTAACGAGTCAATGCGTCATGGCGGCAAGTCTGTACTTGTCTCTTCACAGCCAATCACCTCCACGAAGCTCAATGGCTATGCGGAGAATGTGGTTCAGAACGGAGGACTTATCATCAGTGAGCAGGCACCTATTGGCACCAAAAACTCGCTTTCATCAGGTGACGAACATCTCTGGGAGAAACGGGCCCGCCGTCTCTCTGCTGGGCTCTCCACATCAGCTGTCTTTATTGAGGGTCTTTCGACAAAGCGTGACCTGAACATGCTCGAGGCGGCGCTTTTCCTTGGCCTTATGGTTTCCGTTGTTACCATCAACAAAGGCGGCAAGGCAATAGACGACTTCAAGAAAAGACACGCACAGGACGATAAGGTACATTTGGTTGAAGGCACAGAGAATGGGATAAAATCAGTTGTCGGAGACATAAGTGAGAAGGGAGATATAGCGCAGATGAACCTGGAGCCGAATCAGGCCATACTGTCGAAGCAGCTTCCTGTTCAGGTGCTGAGAATGGAGGGGAAACAGCCGATATTCCTTGTCCCAGAGAACCGTTCGGACGTCCGCCAGGCCATCCTTAGGGAGTGCGGGAACAATGTCCAGTTCATCTCCCCATCCGCAAAGGGTGCAGCTATGGAGGCTCTCTACGGTTATCCTGAGGGGTATGCCTGGAAGCCGGGCATGGGTCCATATTACGAGAGCAACTCCGCGATGCCTCAGAAGCCGTCAGTACACGAGGATGTCGTTTTCTTTGACAATGGAAAGATATATAACCTCGCGACAGCTCCGGATAAGTATCCGGGCTTGAAAGCCCAGAAAGCAAGACAGGCGAACATCTCCACTTTCGAGTCTTTCCGACTCAAGGCTCAGGAGCTCCAGGGGCGTTTCCAGAAAGACTTGGAGATGCCGTCATCTGCGCCTCTCTACCTTGCCAATTCTCGATATCTGAATATCCTTCCAAACAGTGTTGAGATTCGTGAGGGTAGCGAGTTGAAGGCGCGTGTATTCCTCTCGGATGCTGGGATGATACGCTTCGAGAATATCGAGAGTCTTTCCACCTCGTTGGGCGAATACGGCAACAGCGAACGGCCGTTGCTGGTCGGCCGAATCAGTGATGCTCCAAAGATGCTTGACAGCCTTATCGGCCAGATAGAGGAAGCCCTCTATCGCCAGGGACAGGGAGAGAGCGACCGGCTGGCGCTTGCCACCAGGGAAGAAAAAGAGGCCCTTGCTCAGGAGATTGCCACCGGATTCCGGATGCCTGGAACCGATAATATCGATCTCGCAAGCAAGGATATCTCAACGGCCATCTCGGAAGGTTCCCTGCTCGACACCAAGACGGTCGACGTCATGGAGAGAGAAGTGCTGTATTATGGCATTTCCAGGTCTGTGAAGGCCGAGAGCAAGAGGAAGTCTGACTTTGAGAAGGATCGAGCAGACATCTATAAGCAGTATGAGGTTGTCCAGGGCGAAATAGTGAGCGCCGTAGATGCCCTCGCCGCCAAGGCTGCATCCAAGGAGCTCTCTACCAACACTTACGAGAAGATATCTTCCTTCTTGACAATGATTGATGAGGATGTCTCCAATGAATATCTTAAAAGTCAGCTCGATTCTTTACGCGAATCCCATGAGATCGAGTTCGAGGCATCGGAGTTGGTGCCGCTCTGCGAGCAGCTGTATGATAAGATCACGAGGAGTCGTGAGCTGATGAGTGACATACAGCGTAACATCGCCCAGGTGAAGGAACTTGAAAAGCGCATTGCCGAACTCGACAGAGCGAAAGAGTCTCTGTGCAAGAACGAGACGGTTCGCTCCTGCGCAGACCCGCTCCACCCATCGGACATCCTTATTGGCGAGAACAGGGTATCCGTTCCGGAACTCGACTACTCCAAGGTGGATCGCAATGCCATACGGGAGGAGATGTCAAAACAGAAATTCTTCCATAAGGGGACCGGCGTTCAGGAGGAGAGGACCGAGCTTGGTGTCAGGACATACGGTAAGGCTCTTCCGGAAGATATCATCTGGAAGGGGGCTGGAGATATCAGCATCGTCAAGGTCGGGGACAAGATGGCTTACGCAGACCTTGACCTGAATATCATTTCAAAGGCCTATGACAAGTGCCGTCCGTTTGGCGAGAACTGTGGCAGGGTGGAGAAGGACGGTATGGTGAACCTTATCAGCCGCAGCGGAAACGAGATTCTCGCCGAATGGGCCCAGGGCATCGGATCCTCACACGAGGGCTTCGCCCAGGTCAAGCGTGCCGACGGCAAGCTGAACCTCATCAATACGGAATCCTTCCAGTTCATCGGCGACAGGTGGTTCAGTCGCCTCGATATCATGAGCAACGGCATGGCTATGGTCGCCAATGAGCGAGGACTGGTCAATTACATCGATACCGATGGTAAGCTCTTCAGTCGTGACGAATGGTTCGCAAAGGCCGAGCGATTCTCCCAGGGAAAGGCTCACGTCACCTGCCTTGATGGCACCCAGTACACCGTAGATACCAAGGGCAACGCGCAGAGCGTCAACGCCATAAGAGAAGCACATGCGGAAGAGCATGTTGTTGAAAGCTCCGTCAAATTATCCCGGGGCGTCTGATTATTTTTTTTCTCATGCCGGTACGCGTGATGCGTACCGGCTTCACTAACCCTGATTTACCAATCCATCATGGAAGACAATGCTTACAACAGGGAACTGGATAAGTTCCTCACCATAACAGAGAGTCGCGAAGCCGGCTATCGCAGTCGGACCATCGAGAATGCTTCCGCCTCCGATATCACCATCGCTTTTGCAACGGATTTCTCTACCGCGGGCGAGCGTCTTACGGCGCGTGCAGCAAGGGAGTCCGCACGTGGCACATATGTCGCAATCCCCTACTCCCCTTCCCCGGCCTCTCCTGTGAAGGGGCTCTCAAGTGATGACGCTGTCATCGAGATTGTCAAGGCCCTGATGGCAAATCACCTGTACAGTGACTTGACCATCAATATCGCCGGGAACGGTATTACCACTCTCTCCCGCTACGAAGGAGCAAAGCAGGCACAGGAGCATATCGATACCTATGTCCGCGATGTCCTCAAGGGCCTTACCGATGCCGGTGTCAGGATCAAAGGTATTCGTTCCGGAGGACAGACCGGAGCTGACGAAGCGGGCATCAAGGCCGCTTTGAGTCTCGGGATTCCTGCTCACGCCCACTACCCGAAGGGTTTTCTGCGTCGCACCATCTCGGAGGAGAATACCATCGAGGACCGTCAATACACTAGGGAGGAGATACGCACTCTCTATGCTCTCTCGATGAAGGAGAAAACGATCCAGTCCATCGACACAAGGCAGATACTCCCCTTCCGACTTATGGAAAATTACCTTCCAGGAGTCCTCAAGCGGGACGTCGCCACACCTTTCTCCAGTATCTCCAATGCCATGGTCTATCTCAAGGCCCGTTTTGCAGTCTTGACCGATGAACTTCTCCCTGCAACCGACAAGCAGGCGAACCAGTGCAGAGCCGACACCGCCTGCCAGCTTACCCAGGAAGCCCTTTCAAAGGATTTCTATGACGCCGTGGCCATCACGACGAAGCAGGCGATGGAATGGTTGAAGATTGAGCCGACGGTATTGCGCTCTGTATACATGGATTGCTTTACTCAGAACGGCAATGCCCTTTCCGAGTTGCTCTCAACCGGATTGCATCCTCTTGCTTCTGACACTCCTGAGCACGGGAATATCCTTTGCGCCGTCCGTGATGAGCTTCGTGAATGCGTCTCCCGCCAGAGTACCGACGGGTGGTGCCTCGTAGCCAGAAATACTCTTGATTCTTCCGGCCGGATTCAGGAGGACTTGAACTACGTCAACAGTCGTGGACAGGTCTTCAGCCAGGAAGAGTGGTTCTCCAAGGCGGAGAATTTCAGCAACGGTCTTGCTACAGCCTTGACCAAGGACGGGCTTAGTATCGAGCTTGACGCTACCAGTCCCGAGAATTGCGTCTCTCAGCTGGCGGAACTTCGTCAGGAAGCCGTCTCACAGACGCTGTCTGAATCAGCGGCCACCGTCCATCACTCCAGGTGATAGCAGTCAAAAAAAATAGAGGCTGGCTCGAGAATACCGAGTCAGCCTCTTCTTTTTCAGAGTTCTATGTCTTTGGGGACGATGAGTCCCGCTTCGCGGAATTTCCGAGCCTTTGCGCCTTTGCGTTCTTCCTTTTGGCGGATGATCTGGACTATCTCATCCGGATCGTCGGTGCCGTAATAGAGGGCCAGCACGACAGCGTTGACCTTATGCAGCATGGCGTTCAGGACGGAGCACCCGAGGTACCAAATGACGATAAGAAGCGGCAGGAACCACTTCTTGTCAAGTATCGGGTCAGTTATCTGCACATAGACAATAAGTGCGCAGAACAAGAGTTCTGCAGTAACCAGGATACGATTGAGCCACCTTGCACAAGCCGTTCCCCTAATTCCAAAAAATGGTGCTAATCTCATGGTATTTTCAGCCGCAGGAACCTTGACCTCCAGTCGGAGGGAGGAGGAAACGGCCGTATGCCTTTTTAATGGTTAAACAAAAAAGAATTACCCACCCGGCGTGCTCGATTAGGAAATATACCAAGCTTCGTCATCGCGACATACGAGCCTTCACGAGACGGTCGAAGTACTCGACATTCGCGCTTGAGCTCTTGCTTGCCGCGGCAACACCAGCAGCGAAAGAAAGGAGCATGGTCTGGATTGCCCTTATCTCCTCTTCGCTTTTTCCGGCCAAAGAATTCACGAACATATCGGTGAGTTCGGTAGTAAGGGTTACCACGTCGTCTTCATTAAGCGACTTGACGGTGGTATCGACATGGAAGTCGTCTGTGTCGGCATTGAGCCAGACATCAAGGAATCTTACAGATTTCATATAGTATAGCTTTCTTATTTTTTAGTTAGACAAAGAGTCATAAACAGAGAGTATCTCTTCCTGTCGTATTCCCAGGTATCTTTTCGTTATCTGGACATTGGCGTGACCAAAGACATCACATAGCAGAACCAGCGCCTGTTCTCCCCTGTTGTTCTCACATTCGTTCTGCCATACCCTTCGTCCGAAGGTCTTCCTTAGGGAGTGTGCAGAGAATACTCTTGCCGATTTCACCTTGTAGGTGACTTTAATCTCGGAGAGTATTTGCGCTGCTCTTTGTCTCGAGAAGTGCTGATTTACGGAGGTGTTGGTGTTCCGGAAGACGAAGTCATCGAGGTCCTCTATTTCGAGTTCTTCGCTACATCTCTCGGCGTGCCTTTTCAGTTCTGCGTTGACGCGAAGGACTCTTTTCTTGCCGGTCTTTTTCTCGTTCAGTCTTATTGTGTCCGAGAGCAGATCATTCCAGGAGAGTGTCAGCAGGTCCGAGATTCTCAGTCCCAGGAAGCATCCGGCCGCAATAAGCATCGCGTCCCTGTACCTCTTATCTCTCTCGAGTCGTGTGATGAGTCTCATCGCTTCATCCCAGTCGAGCGCGTCAGCTGCTTCGTGCGAGCTCCGGATTATAGAATTATTGCAACTCTTGACCATTATACAAAACAATTAAATTTATTCTTTTGTAAAAGCAGTATTTTTAACAACATTGAATTTCAATCAATTACGGGAAAATCCCATTTGACATAATATCTATTTTGTCAAGTCAACCCCACGAGAGTCGAGAATTGTTTCAGATGATGTCCGATGGGTCGGATTTCCTCTTATTGAGAAGTGTTCCGTGTTTTTGGCGGTAGAGTTGTACTCCTTTCAAACAGAATATATTAAGTAATGCCCTGAATGTCAGGTTCTCACGGGCCATTATCTTCTCCATTTGTTCAAGCACATTGTTGTCGATCCAGACCGTCTTGACTGTACTTTCTTCTTTTACTGCCCTGGTTTTCGAGTTTTCAGGCCTTCGCCCCGCCCGACGGGCTCTTGGGTTGCGAACTATATCAGGAGCCGCTGTAAAACGGCCCTTTGAATCTCGCATTCGGGATATCTCTTTCTTTGTCATAATCGTATTGACAATAAATATTATAAATACGATTGCAAATATAAGTAATTATAAATCAAATTACTTAACTATTACCAAAGAATTTATCACATCTTTTATTGCAAAGCAATGAACATCGTCAGTGAATATGCGGAGTTCGTCTCCGACACGCCTCACAATGCCATAGACTTTGTTTGATGCGCCCTCCCAGCAGACGAGTTGTCCTTCCCTGAGTTGCGTATTTTCACTCGGCGTTTCCATACTTCAGGATTTTTGCAGCCTCGTCCCCGCCTTTCGGCAGGGGACAAACTGCATTTAACGAGTTACTCAAGGGTGCAGACCTTGGTCATCTTACCTTCCCATCCTCTTTTTCGAAGCTCGGCATAAAGCTCGTTATCCGAAAATGAGCAGATGTAGCCTGCTGCTGACTCTTGATGTTCAGCCAGTTCTTGCGCCTCTTCTTTGGTTTGAACTTTCATCCCAAGGACTACCTCCAGATACCCTATGACTTTCTCAAGTCCGAGCCCATCGATGACATCCCTGGCCGAGATCTTGGTGTGGAATTCTTTCCCTTCATAGCTGGCGTTCCCCCTTTTCATCATCTCTATCATAAGGATACCATCCGGAACCATAGACAGGTCAAAATCGACGATTTTTCGAGTGAGTCTCTCTATTTGTTTGTCTATTTTCGCTTTCAATGCGCGGTCGAATGCCCTGGAGGACTCTCCCTGGATTTTACCGATACTTGACAGCGCCTTGTTTAGGATATCCAGGCGGAGGCCCTCAATCATGTATGCGCTATTCTTGCTGAGGATCTCATATTGTTCGCTCTCAAGTTCCACCTGAGGCGTATTCTTTGCGGGATTCATTGTCTTATCACTCATAAGCATTTCTCTTTCTACTGGTAATTCCGGTAAATTTAGGCAATCGATACAGGTGCATCTTTTCTCTTCACTTTTAAAGCGAAGGTTAAAGAAATCCATCGGCCGATATTGCCCACACCTGATGCAGTTCATCCCAGTGGCCATGTGGATGATATCCGGAGACGCCACCTCGAACGATTGCTCATCTTCCTTGCTCGTAAGACCTATTATGTCCTCTTCGCAGAAGATTGATTTGTTATCGTAGGAAATGATCTCACTAACCGTATATGTGCCCTCCTTTCCATCCAAGGTCACTTCGGCTCCGACTTTAATCCAGCTCTTGCTCTTCCGGTAAGACTTGTCGTACTCTCCGATTTGAGCTGCAGCTGCAACGCTTTCTTCCGCTGCCTCGCATTCTTGCTCCGCCACATCAGTGATTGTCTCGGGTGGAACCCACCCGGCAGGGCGACCAAGGGAGAAACGCGGCTCGATGCGTCGTATCTGCGCAACCATATTGGAGAACGCCCTCGCAGATGAGTTCACCTGCATCGACAGGACGATATATCTCGGATTGCCCTCAAGCCGGAACTTTATATGGTCCCCGTTAGCTTGTTCACCTCGCCAACCGAGGCGTTCAAGTTCATCCTTGATTTTTACATAGTCTGTCATGTCTCAAGAGAAGAAGCTTGAAGAAAAATCGGAATTGCTTCGAGCACCACCTCCCCGGCAGACTCCTTTTCCCCTTCACTGCTATTTTTCTATTGTCGTAGGATACGGGTAATGGGCGGCCTTGGCCGCCCTTTCCCTTCTCACGATGTCAACAGATGCCTATTCAGGCATATCTTCGAGTTCGCTGGACAGTCCGTCAGGCTCATCGGAGGCGAGTTCGCGGTTCACAACGAGGTTGATACCGTCCACGAGCTGCTGCACGAAGGATATCAACTTAGAGTCGTCCTTGACAACGACAGAGCCGACGGTGACCGTAGGCACCTCTGGAAGCTCGTTAGTCACCCAACCGAGTTTCTCGTTGTTCTGGTAAACGCTGATGTTGGTGAACTGCTTGCCGTTGTTCTCCTTGAGCCAAGGCGATATACGGATGGTGGTACCGGCGAACGATTTCACCGAAGCGAGATTCAGCACGATTGAACGTGCGACGCTGGACGCTCTGTTGATGGAGAGTACGAACTCGTCGTTTCCGTCCACAAGGTGAAAGTCGTAGAAATTGACAGGAGCACCGTTGTACTCGCTTTCTCGCATCGAAATGCCCTTGAACTTGCCTTCTACAGATTTGTAGAACTCCTCATTACCGTCTTTTGTGCGTCTGCGGATCTTTCCTCCTGTAACGCTCAGGAAAATACGATGACCTAAATCAGAATTTGCAATAAGTCCCATAGATGTAACCCTTGGCTTACGATTGTTATACATACGGCTCTTGCGAGCCTCCCTTGCAGGTTGTCCTTTTCGGAAACCGCCTACAAAAGGAAGGAGGACGGTTTGCGATAAAGGATTGCCGGAAAGAGGGAGTCTAACACATAGCCAAACTCCCTGACTTCATCTCGCATCCCGCGTTCGCTGTGACGGTTTAGACGAATACAGCGAGGAAATGTGTTACTTAAAAGAGATACTCACGATAGTTCTCCGCAAGATAATCTCCAAATTTCCGCATCTCTCTGGCGGCAACGATTGCCATTTTATTTGAATCCTTGCCGCAGATTTCTTCAAGGCGAGCCTTGTCGAAAGAAATTTTTTGTGTTTCATTAAAGCGGCCTTTCTGCCAGCTGATACATATCCCGTTATTGGTATTTTCGCATTGGCAGAATCCGTCAACTTCAAAAACTTTGAACATGTCCTCGTTTTTTTCTCTCTTCAAAAATACAAAAATATTTATCGAAAAGGTAAATTAACTTTGCCAGGGGAGATTATCGTCGTCGGTGTAACGGCGGTATTTTATGAAGCGTTTGTCGATATTTTCGACTGCGGTCCGGAAATAGTCCACATCGTGCGTATTGTTGAAGATGACAATATGCTGAATCGGATTCTCGGCGCGCATAGCGCGTCCGAATTTCTGTATGAACACCCTCTCCTTGCCACCCAGCTGAAGACAGATACCGACCTCGATACCATGCAGCGACACGCCCTCCTGAAGCATCCCGACAGCAAAGAGGGAGCGCGTTTCGCCTTCGTTGAAGGCACGAATCACATCGGCGTTGTCTCTTCTTTTGGAGTTCACTATCCTATCTCCACCCAAATCGATACCCTGTTGCACATCGGAACAGAAGCAGATGAATTTCTGCTCGCCAGTTTGCCGGATCAGCCATTTAGCAAACTCGGTCTTGCAGCGGCCAAGGAAGAATTTCCGTTTGCTGCCAAGAAGCATCCAGGCATTGTGCTTGGACTCCAGGTCCTTTTCGCTAACAGTCGAAGCGAAGATACCGCTTGACTGGTGCCACAGGTCCATATACTCCGCCTTGGCCTTCTTCACCTCCTGCGTAAGAAGAGCATAGCCCTGTTTTGGCGAGCAGCTTACCACGAGTTCCAGGTTAGGATACCGGTCCAGGTCGTTCAGGTAGGTGCCTGCCTGCTCGTATGTGCAGCAGATTTTCTTTCTTGCCTTTGGGAAGCCGCGCGTTAGGGTGACCTGTTGGTTTTGCACTCCGTTCCGGAGCGTCAGAACATGAACATAGATTCGCGGCTCGCCGAGAACCTTTGCATCGATACTCTGCTGAAGGGTGAACGAGCGTTGCTCGAATTGCCCGAAGGTGCTTTCGAGTGCCTTCAGCAGTGACTTCCCGTCGTTCTTCTCGGAAAGCGTAGCCGAAAGGCAAAGGACAAATTCTCCCTTCAGGGACGAGAGCAGGCCGATACGGTTTTCCGAGCGCAGATGGTGGGCTTCATCGGCAATAATGAGGTCCCATTGGGTGTCCTGGTATTTCTTCAGGGAGGCGTAGCACTCCACTGTCATTTTCCCAAATACATCCTCGCTATGGTTGCCCATTTGGGCAAACTCTGCCGCCCAGTTGGCTTTGTGGGCGGTCTCTGCGACAAGAAGGAGTATCCTTGTGAGGCCGGTGTCGTAGAGTCGTGTTGCAGCTTGGACCGCAACTCGGCTTTTCCCGACTCCCGTTCCCCAGTTTACAATAAGTCGTTTTTGCTTCAAGAGGGCTTCCACGGCCTCTGCCTGAAGATTGTTTCTAATTTCGTTGTTCATGGTGATATTCGTGCCGTCTGGACGATTCCGCGCCGACATATTTGCGCTGCGGCTGGAATCGTTCCGGAAGGCACCTCAGAAGGCAGGGCGGGGGAGGAGGGCCTGGCAATTTCAAATGTCAACATTTCCCGCTGAATCATTGGAATCCTCGTACGAAACATTAACTTTGTAACATAATTATGTGACATAAATATGGAACAAAACGAATCTCAGTACGCAGAGTACATCGAAGAGAATGTAAAATACGGCTCCTTGAGATTGCCAAAGACAGTATTGGACGATCTTGCCGTTTGGAAGCGCGCATACGAACAGGCGTTGGGTTGGAGAATGACATATAAGACGATGATTCGTGGCATCTTTTGCACGCACCGCATTCCAGACGAGGT
Source organism: Bacteroidales bacterium (assembly GCA_016293535.1). Lineage (GTDB taxonomy): Bacteria > Bacteroidota > Bacteroidia > Bacteroidales > UBA932 > Cryptobacteroides. The sequence goes on from JAEDEB010000003.1 coordinate 15,295, forward strand.
CGTTGAAAAATACGAAGAACTCAAGAAAGGGATGTCTGCGAATCGCAGATAGCACAGAACTTATAAATATTATAATCTCTAAATCTTTAAACATTTATAGATTTCAACATATCGTCAATGGCAAAAAAACAGCAACCTCGGCGCCGCTAAGGCCGCGAAGAAGAAATCTTTAATATTGCCAAAAATTTAGAATTCATGAATTCAAATACCGACATATTAGAGAACGATATTCAGGCATTGGACTCCAAACTGATGTCCATAATCCTTGTCGACCGCACAAGGACGACTAAGGACCAGACGCATAATATCATCTGGGCTACGGACAACTATGTGCAGTTGGGCGAGGGATATCAGGAGTGGGACGAGATAACCGAGGAGAGGGTGACCGGTGAAAACGGAAGGGTGCTGCGCCCGAGGGTAGACAAGAGCAAGGAGGAGCAGGAATACCGTTCCAGGAATAAGGCGGAGGTTTTCACTTCAGCTTGGATTTGTAATTGCCAGAATAATCTTGTAGATAAGGCATGGTTCGGAACTGATGACAGTCCATTCAATACAGAAGTGGAGAATGGATGGATTTCTAAGACTGAACCGATTATGTTCCCTGAGGGAAAGACTTGGAAGGACTATGTAAAAGATACGAGACTGGAGATGGCCTGCGGCGAAGCTCCATATCTGGTCAGCCGCTACAATGTGATTACCGGCGAGGACATTCCAATTAACGATCGTGTCGGCTTGCTCGATAGAAAACTGCGCATAGTCTGTGAGAATGTAGATGACGAGAAGGATTGGTATGAGTGGGCAAAGATTGCCTATCAGAGCATCTATGGATTTGAGTGGCAGGGAGATAATCTCGTGCTTGCTCGCGAGGCATTGCTGTACACCTTCATCGATTACTATAGGATGAAGTTCGGCAAAGAGCCATCGAAAGTCCAGAATCGGAAGATCGCTGAAATCATTTCATGGAACCTGTGGCAAATGGATGGAATTAAAGGTGTTATTCCAAACAGCTGTCATGAGGCTGTTCAGGAAGAATTCGATCTGTTTGGTGAAAGCACAAAAACGATTACTAAATGTGCCGGTTGTGAAAAGGATGATATTACCAAGCACAACGGGACATATTGCATAATAAAGGATTGGGAGAAGGGAAAAACTGTGCGATTTATTGACTTGATTAAATAATACAAATATGCGCAATTTAGTATTCATAGTAGTATGCTCTCTACTAATTGCATCATGCAATTTCAACGGCAATAGCTCTCGTCAGGCTAACGATAACAGATATGAGTATGTTGATGTAACCCCAGCATTGATAGAAGAGCTGGGTGGTCCTGAAGCGTTGAAGCAATATCAGTTTTTCACCTCCAACAGTTTTAGTCTGTATCGGGTTGATAATGACAAATCTGCAAATGCTGATGGTTCTATAAATAGCATTGACAACAATCTCGAGGTGGTTTTCACTGATTACACCCCCGGTGTTATTAAAAGGTACTATAAGCGGAATTACGACGAGGTGGTTCTTGAGATTTATTTTGACAACGAAGATAATGCATTTCTTGAATTCCAGACGTATGGACAAACAAGAGATATTAGTAACCATCAGTTCGAGCTTCGCAAATTAGGATGGTTTAATGAGGAGGTGACTTATAAAGATCAAAAGTGGTATCAAATGGGAAACAATGAACCCACTGTTCTGCAAATCCAGATTGATAAGTCCAAAACATACACTAAAGAGGTTGCTAAAGGTAGGACTCTTAACAATAATCAGTAGCCTATGCAGTACTACTCTACACTAAAAGCTAAGCTGATTTACATCTTCTCAATCAATGACAGCGCTCACAGAGGCTGTGTTAAGATTGGAGAAGCCACTTTGGACGAGGCAACCGACTCGTCTCTTCCGGCGAACTGTAAGGAATTGAATGTAGCCGCAAGAAAGAGGATTGACCAGTACACAAAAACAGCTGGTATCAGTTACACGTTGCACCATACGGAACTCACTTTGTCAATCAAAGGTGGATTTATTACCACGTTTAATGACAAAGAGGTTCATAATGTCCTGCTGCGTTCCGGTATCAAGCGCCACGATTTCAGCCAGAAGAATCAAGGCCGGGAGTGGTTTGAATGCAGCGTTGAGACTGCTTTGAAAGCTATTCAGGCAGTCAAGGAAGGGCGTAGTGCAATCAGCTCCAGCGAGATAGTCCCAATTCATGAGATAATTGAATTCCGCCCGGAACAGCAGCTGGCCATCGATAAGACTATTGCCAAATTCAACAGCGGCGGCAAGGTGATGTTGTGGAACGCCAAGATGCGTTTCGGTAAGACTCTGACTGCCCTTCAGGTCGTTAAAGAGTGTCAATATCATAGGACCATCATAGTTACACATAGACCTGTTGTCGACAAAGGATGGTTTGAGGATTTCGGAAAGATTTTCGGAGTGCTTGACGGTTACACCTATGGCTCACGCGAAATGGGTGAAACCTTTGAGAATCTGGAGAAAGCGGCCAAGAAGAATCCAAGTGCGCATTATGTGTATTTCGCTTCAATGCAGGACCTGCGTGGTGCACAGTTGGCCGGTGGCAAGTTCGACAAAAACGCCGCAATATTTGCCGCTAAATATGACCTTGTAATCATTGATGAGGCACATGAAGGAACCCAGACACAACTCGGACAGAATGTGATTACTTTGCTCAAAAGAGAAGATACCCGCGTCTTGAATCTGTCCGGAACTCCTTTCAATCTGCTCGAAGATTACAAGGAAGACGAGATTTATACTTGGGACTATGTGATGGAGCAGAAGGCCAAAGCCGAGTGGGATCTTAATCACTTCGGGGATCCTAATCCATATGCTGGACTCCCAAGGCTCAATATCTTCACCTTTGACCTTGGCAAGGCACTTGCCGGCTTCGATGACATAGAGGACTCTGCATTCAACTTTAAGGAGTTCTTCAGGACTTGGACAGGAGATATTGAACGCGATCATCGGGAAATGCCGGAGGGCGCTCTTGGCAGATTCGTTCATGAGGAGCATGTAAAGAGTTTTCTTGACTTGATCGTAAAATACGATCCGGAAAGCAATTATCCTTACTCAACCGTTGAGTTTAGAAATAGTTTTCGTCATACTCTCTGGATGGTTCCGGGAGTGAAAGAGGCAAAAGCACTCTCAGCCTTATTGCAGCAGCATGATATTTTCGGCCAGTTCCAGATTGTGAACGTGGCTGGTGACGGTGATGAGGATGTTCCAGATGATGATGCTCTGGTACTCGTTGAGAAGGCGATGGGAGATAATCCGGAAGACACAAGAACCATCACGCTCTCATGCGGAAAACTCACGACAGGTGTTTCTGTGAAGCCTTGGAGTGCAGTAATGATGCTGGCCGGCTCACATAATACCGATGCGAAAGCATACATGCAGACAATCTTCCGCGTTCAGACTCCTTACACCACTAAAGACGGACGCAGGAAGGAGAACTGCTATGTGTTCGATTTTGCTCCGGATAGGACTTTGAAGGTTCTTGCTGATACCGCCAAGGTCAGCACGAAATCTACTGCTAAAGAGTCAGATCGTATCAAGCTTGGAGAGTTCCTGAACTTCTGCCCGGTTATCGGCTACAATGGCACCAAGATGGCCACCTTCAATGTAGAGAACATGCTTGAACAGTTGAAGAGGGCTTACATCAGTCGTGTTACGAAGAACGGCTGCGATGATCCTCGGCTCTATAATCAGGAAATGCTGAGGAAGCTGGATGCCGAGGCGCTGGCAAAATTTCAGGGCCTGCATAAGATTATTGGTGCCACCAAAGCTAATCACACATCAACTGATGTGGACATGGCTAAGACCGGTCTTACTAATGAGCAGTATAAGGAGCTGGAAAGACTGAAGAAGAAGCCAAAGAAGGAACTCACAGAAGAGGATAAGAAGCGTCTGGAAGAAGCAAAGGAGAAAAAGAAGAATGCGGATGCTGCTATTTCTATCCTTCGTGGTATCTCAATCCGTCTTCCGCTGCTCATGTACGGAGCAGAACTCGCAGATGAGAATCAGGACATAACACTGGAGAATTTTGCTGAGTTCATAGATAATCAATCTTGGGAGGAGTTCATGCCAAGAGGAGTTACAAAGGAGCTCTTCAAAGAGTTCGTGCCATACTATGATCCGGATATGTTCCGCGCCGTTGGCCGCAATTATCGAGATCTTGTAAGACAGGCCGACCAGCTTCCTCCAATGGAACGAGTGAAGGCGGTATCCAGAATATTCTCCTATTTCCGCAATCCGGATAAGGAGACTGTCCTGACACCTTGGCGCGTTGTGAATATGCATATCGGAGACTGCATCGGTGGCTATGTGTTCTTTGACGAGGCGATGGAGACTGAGTCTGTGAAGCCGCGCTTTGTAGATCATGGAGAGGTCACTGCAAAGGTGTTCAAGGAGAAGAATACCCGCATCCTTGAGATTAACTCAAAGACCGGTCTGTATCCTCTCTACATGGCCTATGGTGTGTTTGCAGAGAAGCTGCAAGACTATCGTGATCACCATATGCTGGCTACGGATGTTCCAATCGATATCCAGAATCAGTTGTGGGATGAGGTGCTTAAGAACAACATATTCGTCATTTGCAAGACCGAGATGGCAAGGAGCATTACGAAGAGGACTTTGCGAGGCTTCCGAAAGGCGAAAGTCAATGCTCGGTACTTCGAAGACTTGATAAACAAGATCTCTAATCAGACAGATATGTTTATCAAGAAGATGCACGATGGTAAGAATTATTGGAAAAACGAAGAATTAGAAGAATATATGAAGTTTAATGCCATAGTTGGAAATCCGCCCTATCAAGTTATCAGTCACGATGGACCACAAGCTTCACAAGCAATGCCGGTTTATCATCGGTTTGTTACTATCGGCAAGCAATTACAACCATCTTATCTCTCTATGATTATGCCAGCAAGATGGTATGCGGGAGGTATGGGAATGAATGATTTTCGAGCTGCGATGCTTTCAGATAGAAGTGTATCCGTTTTGGTCGACTTTCCAAAAAGCAGAGATTGTTTCCCAACTGTAGATATTGCAGGTGGAATTTGTTATTTTCTTAGAGATTCTAATTATTCAGGCCCTTGTTTAGTTGTTAACGTTGATGGTTCAAATTCTAATAGCGAGTCACGTTATCTTAATGAGTTTCCGGTTTTTGTTCGTAGTAATGCAGGGGTGAATATTATCAGGAAAATTGATTTATCACAGAATTTGTCGGAAATCGTGTATCCAATTTCACCATTCGGACTGCCTTCCAATACTGAGGGCTCTTCTAAGCAAATTGCTAATAGTGTAATTCTGATTAGCAGTAAAGGAAGAAGTTACATCTCAGCTGATATTGTGAATAACAAAGCATTGATGCAGCAATATAAAGTTATGATAGGCCAGCTCAACCCGGATAGAGGCGGTGTTAGCAATACTAAAGATGGTAGTAATGTTACAACGAAAGTGACGGTACTAAGGCCAAATGAAGTCACAACTGCTACATATATAATCCTTGGTGGATTTGATACCATTGATGAAGCTGAAAACTATGCGTCATATATAAGAACAAAATTCGTAAGGTTTCTTGTACATCAAACTCTGTCTTCCATGCATATCACGCAGTCGAATTTTAGATTTGTTCCAAAACAAAACTGGGATCATCCATGGATAGATTCAATCCTATATAAGAAGTATAGTCTGTCTAAAGATGAGATAAATTTAATAGAATCTACGATTAAATCAATGCCCGGTGCCAGCCTGTTCGATATCGATGAATCAATCGATCATAATTATGGTTCCTTTAAACTTGAAGAATGTGGAGTGAGGCCGGGAGATACAATAACATATACACCAACTGGCCAAGAGCTGACTGTTCTTGAGGACAACAAGGTCGAATATGGCGGTGAGCAGATGTCCATCGGAGAATTTACCGCCAAGAACATGCCAGAGAACAGCATCAGTAAATCTGGTGTATGTAAAGGCCCGAAATACTTTTCATACAAGGGTGTCTCCCTCTATAAACTCAAAGAATCGTTCCTCGGTGGACAAAAGAAAAAGTAGACTCAAAGATTTATTTTTATGAAAGATGCCCTGAAGAAACTTGAAGATATAACCGATAAGCTCGATGCTCTCAATGACCAGATGAACGATGAAGAGAGGGTTTGGGCTGAGGAACTTGCTGAACGTAAGCGTCAGGGGCTGACCGGGGATGCAGCTGTCAAGCACTACAATGAGTGGATGGACAGGCACGGCATGGGACATCTCAAAGTTCCTTACCTGTCATAATATTCATTTGCGGAAAAGGAAGGAATCGAAGTGGTGGGGGAGTACGAGGAACACGGAAGTGGGGCCAGGGAGGCAGCACGGATGAAAGCAACTGTATGATGCTTTGCAAGACTCACAATCGCAGTAAAGGAAATAGAAAAGATATATGTTTATGAAACGATTATTCTCAATACTGGCATTGTCATTATGCCTTATGAGTGCCTCAGCACAAGAAAAGGAATCAGTACACCCAGTAATGGGCCAAGTGGAAATCGCAAGAATATGCGATGTCGTAGACATCGAAGGGTCCATCGTAAAAGACGCCGTCATTTACCTTAAAACGGGAAAGACGGCATTTTCATTTTCAATTTCAAACAAAGTCGATGTCAAGGTTAAGCAGGGCAAGAAGACTATTTTTCATAAGAAATTGAAAAACGCTTATCTCTACATATTCTCAAACGGCCAGGTTCAAGTTGGTCAACCCAGAATAAATAACATAATAATTGGCAGAGATAGCGATGGCTCTATTGTCGGTCAAATTCGCATTATGGAGGGAATATGGTGAGTTCCCCCAAAAGCTCCCTTGTTCGCTTTACATTACACCTGCGACCGCATCACATTCATTGGGGCTTCATAGCGGGCTCCAGGCTGAACAGGTTCTAATGCCACATGTGAGAAGATAAAATCAGTCAATCCCTTCTTCGAGCAGCACCTTCGCTTTTCTGGTATAGCCGGATACAACGGTCTGGTCTATCCAGATAAGCTTGTGGGTCCATTCCCCGTCAATCTTATGTCGTTGCATCCGGAAGTGTCCTCGACGAAGGAACTCCCCGATATGTATCGTCGTCGTGAAGTATGTCGCATCGAGCTGGCGTATTGGAAACGACATCTCGCTGATATCCTCATTTGGTCCTGCTTTCTTCTCCTGTCTGGTCCCCGCTCTCGCCAAAAATTTCTGCTTGACATTGGCAAAGCGAAGGAAAAGGAAATGCAGGACGATAGTGGAAGTAATTGTATCGAGGTAGTTCAGTCCTTTATCTATTGAAGACACTTGTTCTCCGCTGGAGAAATCGACGAACCGCATCGTCTCTGAGACGAATAATTGTGTATGACCGCCGCCATTCGGAAAAACGGCCATAGATACGCAGTTTCCCTGAGAGAGCTCCAAAATCCTGGCGTTGTTAGTGTCGACATATCCGCTTTCATTGAATGGGAGCATGTAAGACAAGGACATCTTCAGGTGAGGGACAATCATGGTACCTTTCAATATCTGTCCACCAAGCTGCTCGCGTCGCCTTTGGGGATTCGATATGTAATTCATCAGAGTATCCTTTGCGGCAATCTCCTCGTCGCAGAAGGTCTGCGACATCATATCCACTCTCCATCCGAAGTCATCAACGACTTCTGGCCAGTGAAAATAGAACCACAAAAGTACAGCATTGACTTCTTCGTTGTCTTCAGGATAGTTAGCAAAACCCAGCTTTGTGCCGGGTTTCATCATACCGGGATACTTTGAAAGGTCCTGACGGAAATCCAGGAAACGCAATATCTCGAATTCCTTTGCGGAGACTCTCATAAGCCCAACGAGAAAGCTATTTCAAAAAACTCCACGGATATATACTTATTCTCGTCCAGAACAGCCTGTATTACACCCTCCGAGAGTATGTAAATCTTTGGAATCCCGGAATTGCAGAAGAGGTTGAATACTGAGCGGTCTTCCTGCGCGGCAAAAGGCATCGAAAGATTGTTCTGCCTCCAGTAGCGGGATATGCTCTCCTCGGTTTCCTCTCGAGCGATAAGCAGCATTGCCACACTGTCGCCGTATTCTTCATAGAACTCCTGAAGAACCGGCAAATCCCTCTGACAGTCGGGGCATGCAGTATTGAAGAACGCGACAAGTGCATCTCCCGTGGAGAAATCCTTCTCGGAAAGGATACTCCCGTCGCAAACTCTCACGGAGAAGGCGGGGATCGTGTCCCCAGGGCCAAGAGGCGCAGTCTCGCTCGAGTGCTTCGTCCGGATGCACGAGCAGATAACGGCCATTGTACTAACAAAAACAAATAAATACCTCATGACTGCTTTTTTAATGTGGTAATGATACAGTTTTAGTCAATAAGCTCTGGATAATTCAAAGCATATAGTATTCCCATAAAGGCGGGAACATAGTTCTGCGTTTCTTTCGGGAGGTTGGACACAAGACGCCAGAAGTCCGAAGCTCCTCCTGTGCGTATAATGCTCTGCCGCAGCCTTCCTTCTCCGCAGTTATAGGCCAGCAGCACCAGTTTCCAATCCCCCAGGCGGGAGTAGAGCTTGCTCAGCACTTTTGCAGCGACCTCAGTTGATTTGACCACATCGCACCTTTCGTCGTTCCCGAACAGGTCATCCACCTGGAGCCCGTAACCACGGGCGGTCTCCGGCATCAGCTGCCATATGCCAAGCGCTCCCACCGGGGAATGAGCTTTGGTACTGACAGCTGATTCCAGGATACATAATGTCGTGATCTGTTCCGGAACTCCGTACTTATTGAAAGTCGTCCTAAAGAGAGGACGGTAGCGCTCATAACGGATGATGGCGTTCCGCAGGGACTTCGCCCTTCTTCTCATGTATATGTCGGCATAGGCCCGCACCCTCTCATCATATGGGACATGCAAGATGGTGTCAATGGCCGAGAGCCTTCTCCGGAAGCCATCAAGCGGCGCGTTTGACTCTATCCCTCCGATAGCCATCGAGGCTGCAACCTCGTCAGTCTGGTCAAGTCCGGAGAGGTTGTCCCATCGGACATCCAACTCTTCGTCGAGAGAACTGACACCTCCTTCCGGATGCAGCTTCTCTTCCAGGAGCATCAGGCGTTCCTTCAGCTCGCGGTTCTCGCGTGTCAATTCATCGATACGCTGCTGGTACCAGCTCTGTGCGTGGGCGGCGCCTGAGCATAGAAAGAGACACAAAAGAAGATTACAAATTCTTTTCATGAAGATGGAGTATCTGTCTCAAGTCGTCTTTCAACTCACTAACATTCTTTGCCATCGTCAGCTCCTGGCACATAAGTTCAAGCACCTGCGCCCGGTCCGTCTCCGACATGCGAGTGACAACGAATGACATCAGATGGTCAATAATCTGGTGACAACCCTCGCAGTGTTTACACAAGGAAAGGGCTATCCCTATGCTATTTTTCAGCATCTCGTTATTGATATCATTGAGCTTACAAAGAGTACCTACGTATTCTTCCTTGGCGTGTAGATAATCCAGAAGGACGCTCCTCTTTCCGTCCTGCAAACCAAGACAATCGACTAATTCATCCGGCGTAACTAATGTTCTGCTTTCCTCCATAATCACTATTTGTTTTCAAATTCAAAAATCACCTTTTTATCCTCTCCCAAGGCTAGTCTCGCATCAAAGGCCTTCCCGGATTTCCGGCTGACGAATCCCTTTATCATCGCCGTTCTCCCCTTGGTCAACAAGGAAGCCACCTGGCTGTCGGTGAGAGTCTTTCCGTTATAACTCCTGAAGATGAACCATCCGCATCCCTCCTTGTCTCGGCAGCTGATAGTCTTCTCTCCGACAAAGACCGGGGTCTGGCAGCAAGGGCACAGAAGCCTGTTTCCGTTCCGATCCACCGAGTGATCGACGCTTCTGAAGACTACGCGGTACTGTTCATCAAAGGCCAATGCGCAGGAGAACTCGCTTCCATCCTTCTTCTTGAATCCCTTTATCTCCGCCGTACATCCCTTCGAGAGGAGGTCAGCGAGCTGCAAAGAAGAAAGAGTCTTGCCATTGACGCTCCTGTAAACGGAGATGTTGCAGTCCGGGCAATAGACGGCCTTGCTGGAGAGTCGCATCGGCTTATTGCATTTCGGGCACGTGTAGGTGCGCAGCGCCACTTTCGCTCCGGAGAGAATATCTGCTGTCAGTACCGAAGCATACTGTCGTATGCGGGCGCGGAAGCGGTCTATATTCTCCTCGCCCTTCTCGATGGCGAGCAGCTGCCTTTCCCAGCTTGCCGTTATGTCCACATTCGCTATACCGCGATCTTTCACCGCATCATATACGTTCAGCCCGAGTTCTGTTGGCAGTATCTTCTTGTTGGAGTTCCTGTATATGTACGACCGTCGCACGAGTATCTCTATCTCCGCTGCCCTGGTCGCCGGCGTTCCTATTCCGATACTCCTTATCGCGGCCTTCTCCTGCATGTCTTCCACAAGCTTCCCGGCGTTCTCCATATCCGTCAGCAGGGACGCATCCGTATAGAGCGGCTGCGGCCGTGTCATGAGCTGTTTCAGTCCGATGTCATAGAAGGAGATAAGCTGACCGTCCGTCACATCCGGAAGAGGGTAGATATTCTCCCCATCCGGAATCCGCTCCTCTGCTTCGTCTTCCGCTTCATCACTCTCGCTGAACGCCTTTCCCGACACCTCTTTCCAGCCGGCTTTCGCTATCTTGCTGCCGTTCATGATGAAGAGGTAGCGTCCTCCGCAAGCGGAGAGGTTTATCGTTGCGACATTATACAGACACGGCGGCATGAACGCCTCGATGCTCCTTGAGAGCACCAGGCCAAGCACTCTTGTTTCCGCCTCTCCCAGGGTAAGCCCCTCTGTGCCTTTCCCTGTAACGATAATACCGTGGTGATCCTCCACCTTGGAGTCATCGACGCAGTGCCGGTTCATCGAGTCCACGTCGTCCAGAAGCGGAGATATGAAACCCTCATAATCCGGGAAGTTGTTAGCTGTATTCCTGAGGATTTCCGGAAGGACGGCCCACATTGATTCCGGAATATATCTCGAACCCGTCCTCGGGTAGCTTATCAGTTTCTTCTCGTACAGGGACTGTGCTGCGGCAAGCGTCTCGAATGCGGTGTAGCCGTAGCGTTTGTTCGCGATCTTCTGCAAGGACGCGATGTCATGCAGGAGCGGCGCCTGCACTGCTTTCTCTCCCCTTTTTGAGTCTTCCACGCGAAGGAACCCCGAGGTCTTCACCTCTTCATAGGCGCGCTTGGCTTCCTGCTCATCGAGGAATAGCTTCGTTCCGCGCCATGTCTCATCGAAGCCCTTTATCGTCGAGCCGCCGCGAAGCACCCAGTAGGGCTGAGGCGTGAAGGTCTTGTTATCGAGATAACGCCGTGCAATCATGCACAGCACCGGGGTCTGTACGCGTCCCAGGGAGAGAGGCATCGGCGATGCGCTGTGCAGTGTAAGTGCCCTTGTGGCGTTTATCCCCACGAGCCAGTCAGCCTCCGCTCTTGCTCTTCCGGAGGCGTAGAGATTATCAAAATCCGAACCCGGTCTGAGCTCATAGAGTCCCCGGCGTATCTCCTCTTTCGTAAGAGAGGATATCCATAGCCGCTGTACGGGCTTATGGTTCCCGATGAACGAATAGACATTTCTCTGAATGAGTTCACCCTCACGGCCGCAGTCGCCGGCATTGATGATGACATCACACCTTGCAAGCAGTTCCTTTATCACCTTGAGCTGATTGAGACACCGCTGGTCAGGCTCATCGAGCCGCCTGCCTTCTGGGTCCCTCTTGTGCATCGGCTCGAGCAGGAAACGCTCAGGAAGAAGCGGCAGTTCCGAGATGTCCCACGGCCGCTGGTCGTATTCCGTAGCCATCTCCACCATATGTCCGAAGAGCCAGGTGATATAATAGATGCCGCCAATGAAGTACGCCTTGGAGTCGTCAAGGACAGCTCCCGTCGCGCTTGCTATATCCGCAGCCGCAGAGTATTTCTCGGTTATTATCAGTTGCATCAGATTGTTCTTGAATTATGAGTTTCCTCAGGGCAGATCAGGAGAGAAGTCCTCGTCGTTACCGACGGACGGCTCTCCCATCAGACGCTCCATCTTCATCACCATCGCCCGGTCGAACCACTTTCCGTTCAGTTCTCTCGAGCAGTAAAGGAAATAGACATGGATGATCTCCCCTATGTTTAAGCCTTCGAGAAGGCGGACTTTCTCCTCGCCAAAGCAGATAAAGCGGGCCTTCCTTGTGTACGAGCCGTCGTGGTATTCGATAATGAAATCCCTGGACACCCACTGGCCCTTACTTCCCGTTCCGGACATCATGGGAAGGACTTTAATCAGCTTCCCAGTAAGCACATTGTACATTTTACTTTTTTACTTATTAAGTTATTAAACAACGCTACGCTCTCTTTTTCGGCGGGTCCATTGGGACATTGAGGTCGGCGAATATCTGCACGATATCCTGCTTGATCTTCTCGTAGTTCTTCTTCAGGACGCGGTCCACCTCTTCCTGTTCTCTCTCTGCGATAATCTTCTCGAGCTTTGCCTGCTTGAGTGACTTATCGGCGCAGATTCTCCTGTACTCGGTTTCCACCGCCTCCTCAAGACGGGTAAAGCGGCGGACATTATATGTCTCGTCCATAGCCTTGCGTGCCTGGTCTTCCCTGATGATTTCGTTATTGATAGCCATCTTCAGGTTCCTCTCCGGAGCGTCCTTGTCAACGACATTGCCGGAGGCATCCAGTCCCAACACCTCGCCGCGGACGGCCATATCGCCGAAGGATGTGGTATTGATTCGTGGAATCTTCTTCCAGTTGCTTTTGAGTTCGTTCCATGCCTGCATGTCCACCTGTATGGCACCGCAGAAGAGTTTCCTCTCAATTATCTGGTTATTGGAGTCTGCGACCTTCCCGAAGAAGGTTCCTGGAGAGAGTTGTTCGATTTGACTCTGCGGCAGTATCTCCTGCTTATGATAAGAGGTGTTCACGGTGTCGTTCTCGCCACCCGTGGTGCGGCTCTGCTGCATGCGGAACTCACGGCCGAAAGTCTCTGACAGTTCTTTTGCCGTGCGGCCGTTCACCTGACCGGAGAGGATATTGCCGACGGTATTGAAGATAACTTCCGCGTTCTTCTCTCCATAGTCCTGAACGATCTGGGATTTGTCCTGGGCACCAAGCACGACGCATACCTTGTTGCTTCGTGCCGTCGATATCACCTTGTCGATATCCTTGATGCGGATTGTCGGGAACTCGTCCAGCAGCAAGCCGCACGGTATCTTACCCTTGTGATTGATTTCGCGCAGGTTGCGAGAGGTGATAAGGGCATGAGTAGTGGAATAGATGGACTGTCTGTCCGGGTTGTTACCAAGAATCATTATCTTCGGTGCATCCGGATTGTTCACATCCAGTGTGAAGTCATTACCAGAGAGAACCCAATAGAGTGCCGGTGACGCGAACCTCATGAGCGGGATCTGTGCCGACGCTATCTGTCCCTGAAGCTGCTCCTGTGCGCCGCCTTTGAGAGCGTTGGCGAATGGGGTGAGCTTCACCCTTATCTCCGGGAACTTGTCCAGAAGCTCGAACACCCTCTCATACGAGCATGCCATCAACTCTATCAAATGAGGGAAGTCGCAATAAATTCCATTTTTGTAAACTCTAAGGAAGAGTACCATACCATCGATGAGCACCTTTGCGGACATCGAGAAGAAGTCTTCTTTCTCAACACTGTCAGGATTGATGTTTCGCATTATGATATCCGCGATTTCCGTCGTATCCGCCGGATCGTTGATATACATCGGGTGGATAGGATTGCATCGCATCGAGTAACGCGGATCGTCGAAGTTGATGACGCAGAACTGCGGAATAGGATGCCCCTTGGAGTCTTTCATTCCCTTATGCCAGACTGCGCCTTTCTTGGCCATGTCCGGATAGTATTTGAGGTAGTAGTTATATGCCACTTCCGCGAGGTCCGGCATCTTAAAGTCATAGACGACAAGGGAAAAGTGTTTCCTTATCATCTGTTCGATGAAGCCGTGATAAAGGGAGAAGGACTTACCCGAGCCCGGTGTGCCGAGAATCAGTGTGCCACGTTGCGGCTGGATGACATTCACCCAGCCGTGATGGTTACGATGTTTCCAACGGTATATGGTTGGGAAATTGACGGACATATCGTTCGGTATCAGTTTCTCGCATTGTTGGAATGTCTCGAACATATCATTGTCAATATCCCGAAAAGTGGAAAATTTCCTCACGAGCATCGAAAGGAAGAAACAGACGAGCGAGTATCCAAAGAGTGTTGTCACGACATACAGCCCTGGCCGTATCAAAGGCATGAAGTAGAGTACACATCCAACGACCAACCAGGCTATGATTGTCCCCCACCCCATATCAACTCTGCTACCGGACCGAGAAAAGAAGGTAAAGAAGACCAGCGCCAACGCCCACCACTTGAGAGTGTACGGCGATTTCATGAATGATGCTTGCGCGAAAGCCTCTGAGATTTGCCCTATGGCCGACGAGGCGATATGCTGCCTTATCAGCCATTCGACGCCAAAGTAATAGGCGTTCATAAGTATCAGTATCGTGGCGAAGATGAACGCCATGCGATATACCTGGTCCTTCTCCTTCTTACTGTCCATCTGTCGAAGAGCTTATTTGAACATTATCACAAGCTGATGAGCCGATTCCCCATCGGAGCATTCCCCATGCAGGGAGTAGGTCCGACTGGCAATCATCCTACCCTCGGCATCAAGGACAACGCCGTTGAAAGGATAATGACCGTCATCGTTCATCTCCTCAAGGATACTCACCCGACACCCTTCCAGGTCCATGACCGTCCTTGGCAAATCGCTGGTCTTCATCGCGCCAAATGTGCTTGGCAAGAAAGGCTCGGCACGCATCACATTGAAGCAGCTCAGGTAAACGCATACCGGGTTCAGCCGGGAGCCGCTTCCCACAAGGTCGGCAACTACATTCTCTATCTTCACTTCCGAAGAGAGGTTTGCTTCTTTCAGCGGGTCACGGGAGTACCAATGCGACTCCCCGTTCTCATCCCTGACCAGGTACAGTGGTGATTTGGTTACAGTTGGTTCCAGTTTCATAGAAATATTTTTTATTTGTGTATCCGCACTTCCGGCGTTAATGCCTGTGCGGTCTTTGTTGTTGTCTGTTGTATTTTCTCAGGGGCTTTTTCCGTAGCCTTCCCCACAACCCTATCCTCCAGCAGTTCCCTTTTCTCGGGAGTTACCAGGTTGCGCTGACGCAGCAGCTGTCCTTCCCGCCTGCTTGAGCGTTGCCACTCCCCCAGGGACTCCTTAGACGAAATCCTGTATGCCAGTTGTGCCGGGAGTTCATCCAGCCCGAAGGCGGCACCATGTTCTTCATCATAGAAGTCCACGCGCTCGATGGGCTGCGGGAACGCCTCTGCCCTGAGTATCCTGGTCTCATAACCCAGCTCCTGAAGGTAGCGGCGGAAATGCTCAGCCGTCGGGGTGTTGTCAAGGGCATCGTTTATCATTATCTCTGCCCTTTTCTTTGTCATCTCATCAAGCCCCGCGCGCTTACCTTCCGCCACCCACTCTTTCATATCCTCATAGCCGCGGTATCGAAGCGTCGTCTCCATCGTGACCGGCCGCGTTGTCTTCTCTCCGTCCGGCGATACGCCCTGCAAAACCAACATCTTCCTTCCGTCTCTGCCTTGACGCACCTCGCAGGAGAGCCCTTTGGCCTGCATCACGCAGCGGAAGTGCTCCTCGCTTGTAACGCGGACCAGGCAGGCTGACTGGAAGACACGGCGCATCTGGGAATAGGTATCCCCCAGCGTTGGATTAAACTTCAGATGCGAGTCCAGAGCCAGCATCTTCTCTTTATCCATTTCGACAGCTCCGAGGGTAAACCCATATTTCTTCTCACACCCTTTGGCAAACTCGATTATCGTTTTCGCATCGAAGCTGCGGTTGATGCTCCTGCCGTCACGGTCAACTCTGACACTCACTATATGGTAATGTTCCCGGTCGATATCGTTATGCTGATAGACGACATAAGGCTGCTCGCTGTATCCGAGCTCATCCATCAGTCGGTCGATGAAGTCAATGACACCCTTGCGGTCGATATTGTCCGCCGGTCCTGGATTCACGGCCATGTGAAAACGGAAGTCCCGTGTCTGTGTGGCGACACGGGGATTGGCCTCATAAGAGAGAAGGGTGTTGTAGATGGTCTGTGGTAGATTGTCTGGGAGGTTCCTCACATGTGCGACAGAAGCGACAAACTCGGAGACTTTCTTCTCCGAGTAATCCAGGGCTCCGGCACAGGAGCCTCTCGCTTCAAGCATCTTCACTATCATGTCAATTCAGTGATGCTATATCTTATCAAGAAGCAGCACCCTCTCCTGCCAGATGGAGAACACCACTTGGTCCTTGTCGTTTTTACGCAGACTCATCCTTCCTTCCACCTGAACGCTCTGCCCGGTGCGGAATATCGTCAGCATCTTGTCGTAACGGGAAAAGACATTGTAGTAGGTAACGGCTTTCGCTCCGGATGAACTCACCCGGTTGACTGCCACTACTATCTTGATGAAGGTCTCGTCACGACTCTTGAAGATTTCCGGATCGGCGGCGAGTTTGCCTCGTATGACCGCAGTTTCCTTATCTCCTTGTTCGCCTTTCTTCCTGCCTTTATTCTTGAACTCCACGGTGTCGAACTTCTCTGTAGCGGCGTTGATGGAGGCACGTAGCTTCTGAGCCTCGGCAAGGGCGGAAAGAGCGATTCTCTTTATGCTGTCCTCGGTAATCATCCTGTTGCCGTCAGGGTCCAGAAGGCACATCAGTTTTTCAAGATTGGAGTTCATCGCATTAAGTGCGGTAACAGCCTTCGGAGCGTCGGAAACGAGGGCGGTAAGAGCCGATGAAGCGGCCCTTTTTACATCGTATTCCGATACAGGAGACTGCTCCGGGCGGAACATCATACGACGCGCAGCTTGGGCCATTGTAACGCCCCATTGTTCCGCTTTCTTCTCGATCTTCGCGCGTTCTTGGGCATCGAGCCGGATGTTCAGTCCTTCGGTTTTCCGGATATCCCGGGTTGATAGTGTGCCGTCCTTTCTCATAGAACAAACATATTTTAATAATGATGCGGGAAAAGAGGAATGGAGGCGGTTCGGAGCGGGATTCGGTCGGTAGTTTGTGACACAAACTTATATCTTGCTCAAAAATTCACAAGAGGGAAAATCCGTAACACAATGAGTCACGCCCCATCCAATGTTCCAACACGGCAACAAATATAAACTTTTTTCTAAATAGTAAAATTATTTACACGAAAAATAAATATCATATTTTTGGAGTAAAAGTTATATCTTTGGTGCCACATGGATAAAGTGGGTAAAGTGGAGAATATGGATAAAGTGGAGAAGTTTATCTATTTGGATAACATGGATAAATTGGATAAATTGGATAAATGGAACTGAATGTAGAAGAATTTCTCAAGGAACAGGAAAGAAAGCGTCTTGAGGAGCTTTCTTCAACGGAGGAAAGCGCAGCGGGCCGGAGCCGCGAAATGCCGGCGGACGAGGAAACCGCTTCCACAGGAAAGAAGCGTGTTCCGAGATCCGCAAGGCAGAGAGCGGCGGTGCGTTTCGTGAACCTGAAGATACCCGAGACCGTAGCTTCAAGGCTTCAGCTCTTGCAGGTGTATCTTCGGGAAGAAACCCTCGAAAGGCAATCGCTCGGAGCAATCATCGACCGCTTGATCACGGAAGGAGTACAGGCGGCATACGGGGAGAAGATAGCAAGGAAAGTGCAAAAGAAATGAATCCCTGTCAACACAAAAAAGGGAACGGCCGTTGGCTGTTCCCTTTTCAGTTCCTGGACGCGACATAGATTTCGCATTTCTCGAAGTAAATGAGACTCCTCCAGTGCTGGGCGAAAGGATTCCGCGAAATGATGGAAGCCTTTCCCTGTGCGGGGAGCGAGTCCCACCAGCGGTTCATCTTTTTCAGGAAATCGCGTCTATGCACAAGTCCCGCCTTGGAGTTGCACTCAAGGCAGCGGTTTTTGTGCGGAGCCGCGAAATCAATCGAATCCTCATCGAGGAAGCGGTCGTTCACGCCGACATAGGCGAGTGTCTGCACATCGGGAGAACCGCATTGGGAGCAGACAAGGATATCGTCCTCGTCACAATGGAGAAGTGAATCTCCATTGTATTTTCTTTGCTTTGGCATAACTTAATAGTTTTCAAGGATGTTTTTCTTCAGCCAATCCCTGCAAGAAGGGGCGCAGCGGTCAGAGTCGACAAAGGCAAGTGCCTCTTCACGGGAGAGCACCTTGAAAGTATTGGAGTAATGCCCGCCGGACCAGTTGGCGTTCATATGTCCGATGTACGCCCTGGCATCCGAAGGGTCCATCCAACGGTGCTCAATTTCAGGGTACATATCCATATAGCCCTGAAAGGAGAATCTAACGAGTCTTTTCATTGTTTCCGATGAATTGTGTCATAGCGCCCTCACCAATTCATCTGGGAACAATGTCAAAGGATGGCGTGAGGAAACGAAAAAAGGCACCTGCGTCATCTCGACGAAGGTGCCTCAGCAAGTAATTATCTTTGTTGCTCACGCGAACCTCTCGGCTGGCTTCCCGGTGGCGCGGAGTAGCGATACGGAAATGTACCGGCATTGACCTCTGCGAGCAAGAAACAGATATGAAAGATTCCACCTGGAAAAGCCCGTCTTTTTGAAGTCGGGGCTCATTGAGCCTTACCCCGACTGCCAAAAGACGGCTTGTCATAGGTATGCAAAGAAAAAATCCACCTCCCTATTTGTCGTAGAGAAGTGGATTCCCAATCAGTTCAAAGAAAGTTCGTAATCAGGCAGCGCATCGATTCGATTTACAACGAACTCACGGCCGACATATCGGGTGCCGTCCTTGCGAATGAAATCTACCTTCTTGAAATAGCCGTGTGCTGTCGCATACGCGCCATCTCTAATTGTGTCGATGTTCAGAACGGTATTGCTCCATGCAGAAGAGGCCACGGAGATGCCGGACAGTTCAGAGGTTATGGCGAAGTTCTTGACGAACTGCTCACCTCTGCGTCGACAGTGAACATTGTTCACTATCCCCTTGATTATAGAATTAGCTGCCATCTTGAAAAAATTTAGGTGGCGTCCTCCCGTCCGGGATTTCCGCCCTTTTAGAGGTGTGGGGCGGAAGGACAGACGGGAGGAGACTCCACTCAAGCTGCAGATGCGCCGAGGATATACCTGGCGGCTTTCTCCGCTCTGCCCGATGCGGTGACGATGAGCGTCGGATCGTCCGCAAGCTTTCTCTTCCAGTAGGCGATATAACTCGCCTGTTCTTCCAGGAGGGACGGCGAGTCTATGTGCAGGTGGGAGCAGAGCATCGCGGAGCCAATCTCGGCCACGAGCTCCTCTCTGGAGTAATCACGGGAGCCGACCGGCTCGTCAATCTTTCGGTTGAGTCTCGAAGAGGCGCCGGTAGAGTGAATCAGCTCGTGGAAGACGGTCGCGTAGTAGCCCTGCGAGGAGGCGAACTGCGTCAGGATCGGGGTGTGGACGGTATCGGTGTGCTTGTCATATGACGGCTTTGCTCCAAGTGCCGGCTTGAATCCGACGCCTGTGCGAGCTATGTAATTTACAAGGACATCCTCGCAGTCATCATCTGCTTCAACGTCGTTGTTCAAGGGAGCTGCAGGTATCTTCGATGTGTCAAGCCCCTCCAGCTGGCTCACATGCCAGATGTTGTAATAGCGGAGCAGAGGGAACTTCTCCTCGGATACTTCCTCCTCGTCGGCTCCCTTGCCGGTGCGTTTGTCGATGAGTTTGAAGAAGACTACGCGGCTTGCGCGTTCGCCTTCTCTGATGCGTGCTCCCATCTCCTTGATCTGATTAAAGGAGAGGTAAGCTCCCGGAGCGGGGAGCAGGAGCTGGTTAAGGAAAGAATACGGCTTTCCTGAAATGAGGTTGAAAGCAGTTTCCTCGCTGCGCCAAGGCTTGTGCCAAGGGATAACGCCCTCGTCAAGCTTCTTTATGATTTGTTCAGTTACAATCTCGTAGGTGGTCATAGTGGTATTTTTTTAAGAATTATGGTCTTTTTTGTCCTTGTCCTTGCTGTCTTTTGAAAAGACGAAGCAGTAGATTGTGTAGAAAACACAGAAGGAGAGGATGAATGAAAGGAAGTAGGTAAGGACCTTCGTGGCCAGGATGTCATTGACGATGATCAAGACGAAGATCAGTCCTACGAAGAAGAGGATGAAATGGCACACTGATGAAAGGGATACCTTTATGTGTGCTATTTTTACTAATATGCCTTTCATACGCCTATTCGGTTATATCTTCCTCATCAGGCGCTATCAGATTATAGCGTGAGAGGAATATCCCCAACGACGCGAGCGAAATAAAGATAACTGCCGGCCAGATATGCTCCATCATATAGAGCATGATGTAAGCAAGGGCAGAGATTATAGCGTAGGACACCAGCGTCAGGAACGAAAGGGCCAGGAATAGCCCAACGAAAGTAATGAAGTACTCCAGCTTAGTGGAGCAGTTTGGCAGTATCTGGAACGAGAGATACCTCTTCCATACGCCATAGGAGTGATTTTTCTTTGCCATAACTGTTGTTTTTGGGGGTTCCGATGTTCTTCTCCGACCTTCGGAGAGGCTCACTTGAGCCATAACCTCGACGAAAGAGTCGGAGAAGAATTTAGGGGGCAAAAAGCAATCTCCATACAAGAATAGGGGGCCGGTTTAATCCGGTCCCCCTTCTTTTGTCACTCGAGAGCCAGAGGCATCAGAATCGCTTTCTCGGCGATTGCCTCCTCTTCACGGGACGGAGTGAAGAGCACGGCGCGTTTCGCTCCGTTGAACTGTATGCGCAGGATGTTGCAGGAAAGGCTTGCTATGACCTCGAGGAGGTGTTTGGCGTTGAAGCCGATGGTCATTTCAGGACCTTGGTAATCGGCCTCCATCTTGTCGTGCGCAGAAACGCAGAAGCCCAAATCCTGTGCTTCGGCGGAGAGACCGCCCGCTGCCAGTTGGAATTTCACCAGCGAGGAGGACCTGTCAGCGCAGACGCTGATGCGGGATACCATATCCATGAGGTCCTTGCGGTTCAGCGAAATCTCCGATTCCGAACCTTTCGGCAGGATTGAGCGGTAATTAGGGTACTTCGCTGTGACGAGTCTCGCAAGAAGGGTATATCCAGGAATTGCGAACCTCACATACGAGGCATCGAACAACGCAGTCACAGTCGAGTCTGCTTCCGCTCTGGAGAGAACGGCTTTAAGTACGCTGCAGGCTTTGCGATGGAGGATGAAAGAGCCTTCACCGTCAGTCGTCTTTATTCCGGCGATTACGAGCTTACGCGCGTCCGTCCCCACGAGTTGGGTTCCGGACGGTCCCATATCGAAGAACACGCCAGCCATGGCCGGACGGGTGTCGTCATCGGAGGTCGCGGATTCGGCGCAGGATAGAGCCGAGAGCAGCTCAGTTGGAACGAAATTCCCTATTGTATATGACTCGGATATATCCGGAGGAGTAGGGAAGTCATTGTGGTCATAGACCGGAAGAGACGAGTAACCGCTGGACCACGAGAGGACAATGGACTTATCCTTCAGCTCCATGACAGTGGAGCCTTGCGGGATACGGTCAACGATTCCCTTGAGCTTCTCTGCGCTAATCACGCAGGCTCCCTTTTCGGCATCGAGGCCGACAGGTATGCTTGTGGAGAGGAACACCTCCGTATTGGAGGCGGTCAGGAAGAGTTTTCCATCTTCCACCTTAGCGAGGATGCCTCCAAGAATAGGGATGGAAGGCTTTGACGGAATGACCTTGAAAAGGTCTTGCAGGACTTTGACGAAGTCACTGTTTTGGAATGTACATTTCATAACTATGATTTTAAGGTTTGACTTCCGGGTACAGCCGCAAGGGGCACACCTGCCCTTTCCCCTTGCGGTCTGGACTGAAGGCAACGGGAAGTATCACTCTTGTCGAAAATCCCGGAGTGTCCCCCTCATGTTGTCGTAACGGCAGAGGAGACCTTTGTAGCCAGGGAACACCAGTCTCTCCCCATTGGAGCGAAAAAGGGGTAAAAGACTCGATCCGTACAGAGGGGATTGTACACAGGCGAAGGCCGCTCCTTCGGGTTCTTCGCCGTATCCCATAGCGAAATAGATTTTGCGCGGATCGGTCCGCACCACACCGAAATGATCGGTGTAGTGCAACTGACCGACTATCTGCGGCGGTATAGCGAGAGGAATTGACATATTCATTCCTCCTCCCACTGTATCAGTTCCACATACACATCTCTGTCGGCGGCTTCGGTACGCCATTCCTCCGTGAGTTCTTCTGCACGGCTGAATGATATACCAGGATAGTCGTCGGGATTGAGCCCGGCAAGACGGAGAATAGCGGCGACGGCTTCCTGCTCGTCATCGGTATAGACTTCGCAGAGATCGTCAGCGTAAACCTCATATTTCTGGAAACCGAGTCTCTTTTGAGGGTCGTGTATTGTGTGGAAGTTACCAAATTCATCAGTTGACCGATAAGCCAGCTCGAAAGATGGAAATCTTTCGCAGAGGAGCTCCTCAAAGTCCTTCGACTGCCCCCATGCGGTTTCCGTAGAGAAACGCACGCATCCGTCCTCTCCGATGACCATGTCCACGCCATTTCCGCTTCCAGAAGGACCGCAAAAGCAGGCACAGGCGGAGGCATCGGGGTTCAGCGTGCCACGACAGAACACCTTTTCCCAATCAGCACCAAGCAGAGACACGAGATTACCGAGCCAGTATTTTCCAAACCCGTTGGGGCTCACGTCTTCCCTATTTGGAAGGGAATTGACCATATCGCAGAACTCCTGGAGTTCTTCACGGCTGCCTGAGCAGCAGTAATTTGTTGCAGACCAATTTGGCATAATGTCGATATTAAGAATTAACATATCCTCACCGTGAGGACATTACACATATAACAATGTCCTCATGGCGAAGGGTATGGCACAAGAAAAGCCCGCCTCTGCAGGCGAGCTTTTCTCTTGTCAATCACATAGTCGTCTTGGTAGCGTTCTTGAGAATAGCCTGACGCACGATCTTGCCAAGTTGTCTTGGAAGAGTATCCATGTTATCGAAGACCACATAGTGGTCGAACATCAGCGCCGGATCATGGCTATGATTTATGGCTATCTGGACGGGAGAGAAGCCTGTCTTCGTCACCTCAGTCACAGCTGCTCTTGTATCCCGGATTGCCGCATCTCCGGTATAGCCACATGCGGCAGGAGCGCCATCCGACAGGACAAAGAAGAGACACTTGTCCTTTGTGAATCGGCGAACCCGCCTGGCCACTTCACGGATAGCGTAGCCGTCGCGATTGTTTACGCGGGCATCGGGAGCTCCAAGTGCCTTGAGATTCCCAACTCCGTGCTCCTTATAAACGGTAATGACGGTCTCTTGGTCAATTATATCCGCGGTATGTCCGTAGATATACAGGTCGATGCCGGGGAGGCCGGAGAGAGCTTGATCCAGAAGGATTGCCGTCTTTCGTGCGGATTGTATCCTATTGCCTGCGCACATCGAGCCAGATTCGTCAATGAGAATGCACACCGCCATATTGTCGGCTTTGGTCACGCTCTGCTGACGGTAGACCGTCTGGCTACCCTGGAAGGCGTCAGCCAGTTTATTGACGTCGAAGTGGCCTGAACGCATCCCGAGGAGGTTGCGGCGCAGCTCCTGACCGTGGCTCTGGAGAACTCTACGGACGGAAGGTATGTATTTCTTCACATCATCAAGACTTTCTTGGTATATACGTTCCGTCTTGGAGTTGAGTTCAGGCTTCTCGAAGAAGGAATCTACATTCATCCCGCGCTCGACGCGTCCATCGCAGATTTTCTCAATACGGCGCTCGTTCCTTACGAGAGACGACGCGTCCATATCATCGAGAGCACTTCCAAAATCCTTACTCAGGGAGCCAAGCAGTTTCTTAACCTCCCCAAGAAGTTCCTCCGCGCTTTTTCCACCAGCGGCAGCACCGGCACCCGTTCCGTCTTCTTCATCAGAAGAGGATTCCTCATCGCCGGACGACTCACCGTCCGAATCCATTTCGGATTCACTATCTTCAGACTCGCTATCTTTGGACCCGTTTTCCTCGGATTCAGTATCATCAGACTCGTTCTCCTCGGATTCGGTATCTTCGGATTCACCCTCCTCAGGATCCGGCATCTTATCGTCTTTGGGCTTTGGCTTGGACTCTTCTTCGGCCACTTCGCGGATGAGAGCCGCTATGGCTTTAGCGCACTCCCCTGAACCCTTCGTGGAATCCGGATAAGGGGTAAGAAGGTCCTTTGCCCGAAGCAGCAGAGGTCCAAACTCCTCGATGTCGGAATGTAAGAGAATCTTCGGATAGCGGATAAGGGCAAGAACAGCATTGACAAAGCGTATGGTCTTGTCGGACGGTGTACTACTGCCCTCACGCGCCTTGTCGAAGGCGTGGTACTTCGCGCAGGCGATGAACTTCGCCAGACCGGGAGTCTCATGGCCGCAGATACGCTCGATCCGCTCATCCTCGATGATGTTCTGAAGCGAGTGCTCCAGTTCATCACTGAGCCCCGCGCCTTTCTCCGTATAGAGCAGGTGACACGATTCGTGGATGGCGTAGCCCAAAAAGGTATCGAGCTTCTGGCCAATGGTCAGGCTCTCATCATCGAAGACTTCGGTGGATACCGCTACTTCGGAGAAGTCGGTATAAGAACCGGAACCCGAGCCGGTATTTAGCTTGATATTCACCTTGAACGGAGGATTCATTGCAGTGATCATCTTTCTGGCGAGGCCATACGCCTTCACCAGAAGTTCCTCATCGTCCTTCGTGTCAGTAATGTAGGACGAGTATCCTGTTCCTTCCGGGATGGTTTTCTCCCATCCAAGTCGGCCGTCCTTGCGTTCGAAAACGAAAGTCTCTCCGTCGCGATCAAGGAAGAGGTCATCTCTGAGTTTCTTTTCAATTTCAGCTGTATTCATACGCGATTAGGGTTGAACTGTAATGGAGTGTACATCGTACACTACCACTCCATTGCGGGTCAACCCTTCGAGGATACGGAAAAAGGGGAGCCGTTCACACGACTCCCCTTCCCCAACAAAAACCAAGTTATGAATTCATGGCAGTTATACCGCCATGAAGCATGATCGTACAACAGAACGCTCACCATCAGTGTCGGTGCCTTCAAACTGAGGGAGCAGGGTCAGCTCAAGTGCCTGATAGACAGGGAAACCGTCACCGACAAGTTCCGCTACAGCGATGGTCTCTCGAGTAGAGACACTTGCGGAGAGCTCGCCTTTGGCGAAGAGGTTGCGGACGGTGCCTGCCACCTTGACTATATTCTTCGCATCCTCGCTCTTGATGCCGCAGCGCTTGCAGAGGACTTTCTCCTCCTGCTCACCTGGCATATAGTTGAGTTCGAGGTTGAAGAATCGGTTGACCAGCGCCATGTCCAGCACACTGGTGCCGGTGTACATAGAACCGATATTAGCGGTTGCTATGAAAACGCAGTCCGGATGGACTGCTATATTGGTCACTTCCTTGGAACCAGCCTGTTCCACAGGGAGGGAACGACGGTCATCCAGACAAGGGAAGAGCAGGTTATTCGTTGTGATAGGAGCCCTGGAAAGCTCGTCCAGAAGGACGATTCCGGGTTTCTGCACCGCCTTGGCGAACGGTGCGTAGTCGAACACCGAGCTGCCTGCTTCCAGGCGATGCGAACCGAGCATCTGCACAGTCGGGTCGAACATGGAACCCATATCGAAGATAGACACCTCGAGGCCAAGTTTCTCGCCGATAAGGCGGACGAGCTGTGTCTTGCCTGTTCCGGTCGGGCCGGTGAGCATGGTGTTAACCTTACGGCGGATATTACGTATGAGCAACTGCCAGTTGCTCTCACTGACATAGAAGCCGCAGTCCTCGATGGAAGGAACAGCGTAGTCACGGCGTATCTCATCAAGCAGGGAGACGGCAGGTCTCTTCTTCGCTTCGGAGGTTCTCTTGCTGCGCTTATCCGAAACACTTTTCTTCGTTTCTTCAGAGGAAACTGAATCAAAGAGACTGAGTTCGCGTGCGAAGATTGCTTCCGGAGCCTTCTCCTCCGTATCTTCAGCCAAGATAAGGTGCCTATGATGAGCAAGATAATTTTCCCAATCGCTCTTCATCTCGTTGGATGCCTCGTGCCAAAGTTCCTTCAGGTCTTCGTTCGGAACCATTGGATAGAGCACACTAGCGCTGTAGTGAGTGATGCTGTCAACCAAACTGCCTGACGCAAAGACGGTTCCCACAGGGTAGGCCTCGCGTATCGCGTGACTTCCCTTTACATTCTTTGATACGGAGATCTCCTCTGAACCGAGGTACTGTCCGGGAAGCGGGATTAGGCGCTGCTTGCCCGAGACCATTTTTGTTTTGAAGAAATAAGTCATATCTGGTATTGTTGGATTCCATCCTTCGTGGATGGAGGTGGTACACCCGTCACCCCACCTCCAGCTATGAAGGACAGGAAGGCGACCTGCGAAAAAATCATTGACAAAAGAAAAGCAGCCCACTATCTGGTGGGCTGCTTCTTACTGATGCTTACTCCTGCGGGAGATCGTCGGTGAGAGCTTCTGCCTCCTCGGCCTCTTCCTCGGCGGTAGGGGTATCCTTAACCACTACGCTCAGTGATGTGGCAAGAACCTCGAGCGTGGTGTGACGCTGGCCGTCCGCTGCGGTGTAGCTATTGCTGTTCAGCCTGCCGTGTACGAGCACCGGCGTGCCCTTCTGAATCTTTTCGAGGGCGGTGATGTAGCGGCTGCCGGCAAAAGCGACTACTGGTGTCCAACTTGTAACTACGACCTTTTCGCCGTTGGCGTTGGTGTAAACATAATCTGTTGCGACAGAGAAAGAGATGGCCTTTTTGCCGTTTCTGGTGGTGATGTCCTTGACATTACCTACGAAGCCCTGGAGCTTTACCTGATTGATATTTTTCATAACACTCAAGAAATTATAAGTTTAACTTTGGATGGTTGTCTGTAACCCTTCAAGAGGCTTACACCCGAAAGCGAGCCTTCTTGAAAGGAATACAGATGACAAGGCAAAGGGAAAAGAGAACGACTGTGTGAGGTCCTCTCCCCCCCTCCCAGTCATCAGAAGTGGTAATCTATTATTGAGCCGACATATATCTCATCGGGTAAATTCACCAGCTCGTGCGCAAACTCTCCCGACTGCATCACATAGCCCGAATAGCCAGAATAGAAGAGGTAGGAGACATCGTGATATCTCTGCGTAAGATTAGTTACCTTGTAGTGCAGGAGACCGTCATCAATCCCTTTCTCGGTCAAGCTCTTGATTTTTTCGGCACTGTCTCTGAGCCACTCTTTGACCAGGATTCGGCGTTGTTCTTCGGGAACAAGGGTGATCTTCCTGCCCGGGAAATCAACCTTGCTTATGAAGGCAGAGAAACAACTTACGAAATCTTGGAAGTCTTCCTGGTAGCCGGCCTCGGAGGTGTTGACATCCCCGATATAGTCGGAACACGCTTCAACTGTCGCGTCTTCGATTAGACTGAACTCGTCTATAAACTCATCCGCTGCAAGCGGCTTGTTGGAAATTTGGAAAATTCTACTGTGCATAGTTGCAAGATTTTATGGTTGCCGGCCCCCGTCTCCCTTGACGGAGGCTCAAAGAGCAACCCCTCCGTCAAAGGGTACGGGCAAAGCAAAGGGAAGGCAAGACACGGAAAAAGGGGGACAGCTGTCCCCCTTTTCTTATCCCCTTTGCCGTTTTCAGAACGGCAATATCACCTCCTGCTTCTCGACCTGCTTCTCGCAAGAGAGCATTCGCTTCAGTGTCGCGGCGTGTCGCTGGACGAAGTCCTTGACCGCCTGATACAACTGTTCCGATGGACAGCGATTATGCGACAAGCGAACCTGGTCAATAGTCACGGAATCGCCTCCATCTCTCACAACCCCAAAGGTCGCCTCCTCCTGGCAACTACTTATGTGGAAGGGCAGGTAATCGTGCGCCTGTATCCTCTTGAAGTAGTTGGTGTAAAGGCAATGGCCTTGGAGGTGACCTTCCTTAAACACCTGTGCCTCGGTGTTAAGAAGATGGACTCCGTCCTCTTCCACCGAGGCGGCCTCTTCGCCCCCATAAATCGCATCATCCGATTTCTCCTGCATCTGCGCCAGCATCAAGATGTTCGTCATCTTGTCGTGCTCGGCCATCAGCCGTCTTTCGCTCCAGCGCGGGTTGACCTTGCGGCCAAGGATGACCGCCTGTTTTACCGCGTCGGCAAACAGATCAAGCGGTATCGTTGGATGCAGTGTCAAACGCATAGCCTCCTGAAAGTCCGTTGTACCGGCAATCATATCGCAAATCGGAACACTGCAGTTGCCGAGATCAAGATACTCCTTGAACAGCCGCCAGTCAACGGACTTTATCTTCAATGATTTCGCGTAGTCGCGATACATATCCTCCATTGAACAGATGTCGCCGAAAAGGATTCCTTTTATAATCCGCACTCTGTTCAATAACAAATTGAGCGAGGATGACATATACTGTTCCTCGCACAACCTCGTCGCCCATTGTATGCCGACAATGGAGAATAAATGCTTGAGCGAATTGTGCGTGATGCAGTTTGTTCTGCATTTCCTCCCGTCAAGCACCAGCGTTTCAACCCAACAGGAGGTCGTGAAGACCTTACCTCCTATCATCGTCAATTTTGACTGCTTTAGTCCGAAGAAGAGCCCGTTTTCCTTCTTGCGGAAGACATATTCACTCTTAAAATGAATCTCATTACGAGCCTTGATGCGACGAAGGAGTGGGTCCTGGATGTTCAAAACATCCGTCAGCGTGTCGTATCCAACGACAGTCATTTGCTCCGGAACGCGTTCCAGGAGCAAGGAAAGTTTACTTTTTCTTGCCATATAAATCGGTTTTTGTTGTCCTGTCCCCTTTCTGTGGGTACAACGCACCCACCATCCACAGAAAGGGGTAGGAATGAAGAAAACCAACCCTATGGCCTGTCAATCCCTCCCACTCACAGACGCCGGGAATTGGATAGACTCGATTATTGTTAGACCGTAAACCTCCCGGAGTTCAAAAAGACGGTTGTCCTGCGCCAGGATACAGAAAGGGCACGAGAAGTCGACATCACCGTTACGGATATTCAAGCTCACAATACCCTCGAAACTGGACCCATTGACGGCAAAGCGAACCTTCTGTCCGAAGGCAAGGGGTTCCCCCTGTATGTCTTTTGGCGGTTCCGTTCCATTTTTCTCCCTTGAGAGCCTTTCCAAGAGGTTAGCCGAGAGAGAAAGGCCGTAAAGGAGTCCTTGGTTGGAACGGAAAACCGCCGAGAGTTCGGAATCCATTCTTGCGGCCTTTCGCTCAAGAAAGACGCACCGTGCTGCAAGCGCAAGCACGGATGCGAAAGTGATTAACGCAAGCATTTCTTTCAAGCCCAATAGGTTGTTTGCCACTCATTGCAGTATTTCGAGAGCGATGTCGCCGTGAACGACAGGGGGTTGCAGCCACAAGGGGTAAACAGATAGCATATCTTGCAGCGATACCCGCTCTTGAAATCGTAAACCCATGAGAAGAAGTTATGTTCCAGGGCACGCCGGCTGACTTTCAGGCCGTGCGCAGCAAACTCCGCGATAAGAGCGTCGAAGTCCAACGAGAGCGGACGCCCGCACAAGACTTCATCCTTGAAGGCACGGGATTCCTCATCAGAGAAGGAGATCTCGTGCTTGCGGAGGAAAGAACCTTCAGAGAGAGTCCCGTCCGAAATTAACTCATTTATAGTTGGCAGCGGCGAAGCATCGTAGTCTTTATCACGCCAGCAAATAATATCGCCCGACGATATGTCTAACTTTGCATCGTATCTCACGCAAGGATTTCCCATCATCGGCAGTTTTCTGCCGTCAGGAAGGACAACGAAGTTAGAAAACGATGAGCGCTTTACCGCCTTTACATTGGTTCTCATTTGGATATCTTTCATAATTTTTCGGTTTCTTACCTCTCCGCCCGTCGGAGCGGCTCGGCTTGAATTCCACTCCGAACGGCGGAGAACGAAAGAGAGAACAAAAAAGGGGCGGTTCCCCGCCCCCTGACAACCAAAAATCCATAGTTATGTCAAGTCATACCCCGACAGGCACGACACGCATAGTTTCCAGATTGATATAGAATCCCCGATACTCAAGGGAATTGTCCTTGAACAGGGACCACAGCAAGCTGCCTGCGAGTTCGCAGAGCGTGCTGTTGATGAAGAGGTCCTGCTTTTGAAGAGCCTCGGCCATTGAGCACGACGGTCCGCTCTCCTCCTCATTGACGGAGGAGAGGTCTATCTCTGCGGAAATGGTTGGGAGAAGTGACACGGCGAGGCAATTTTCGCTTGATGGTTGCGAAATTTCTATGGAGCCGATAAAGCATTGTCCCGTTGTCTGACCATTTCCCAAATCCATCCAATAGAAGCAGCTGTCTTCGTTACAGCGAGATGTTCTTTTGCAGTTCTCGAAAGCTTTATCGACTACAAGACGGGCCTTCACACTGTCAACGCACGAAATGACGATATTGCCGCACTTGTCATTCTTGGTGAAGAAACGCGGTTTCGCACGCCAGCCCGTGCCATAGAAACGGTTGAAGCGGCTCACCAGGGCCACAGCCTTGTTCATCCCCAGCTCCGAAGGGGAAAAGAGCTGCCGTCCGATGTTCGGCTGCTCTACCGTATCGGCGTCATAGACTGTAACGGAGAGTCCTTTGCGTCCCAGCGCAAGGAGACTTGCGTTGATGCGGGCAAGGCAGGAGAGCATCCTGCTTCCGTTGCCTCCGGCTCCCACCAGGGTAACGCTGATGGGGTGAACCGGATCGAGGAAGTAAGTAGGGGCGAAATGCACCCTTTGAAGAGTCTTATCCATTGATGAGTTTGTTTAATGTGAGTCCCGGTATGGGCTTCAGGAGGTCAGTATCAAATGAACCTTCCTTGAGTGAATCCTTGAGTACAAGCACGAGATTGCTCTTGGCCGGGTTCTTCTTGTTTTCCTTCAGGGGGTTCGAACCCAGGTGGACATTCACGGATCCCCAGAAGAGCTTCTCCCAGTATTCCTGGAAAGCGTCCCAAGTCAACTTACTTGGAGCATTTAGCTTCGCACTACCAAGACAGACATGCCCTTTGGTTACATTGAAGAATGGGCCCTCAAGGAGTTGGGAACCGCCCTTCGGCTTCCTGCCGGCGAAGGCATAGACCGACAGCTTCTGCCGAGAGACATCATAAACGACACCCGGTACGGGGTACTGCGCATCCTCGAGAGAAAGCGACTCTTTGAAATACTGCATCCTCTTGCGGGGGGCGTTCCACCATACATAGCGCTCCTGGCCAGGACGGGTGTCGGCATAGAGCATATTTGCCGGCATGGGGCCGTGCGGTGTCTTGGAGACCGTGCTGGTGAAGTGATTGAGGACATTGTTGATGAAATCATGGGAGACGGGCATCGCGACGCCGGGCACACCGTCTTCATTTATCGGGTGCGCCTCCAAATAGCTTTCGCCTCTGTGGTTTTTGTACACAACTAACATCGCCTTAGGCGTGTACTGGGTGTTAAGGATGCTCGATGAAACGACTTTAGACATACTTTAATTCAATGTGTTTTTGACACAAGGCTTGACAGCTTTTCGAGGGCCTTGCTCAGTTCGTACAGATATTCGTAAATCTCTTCAACGAAAGGCTTTTCGGATATGATATCCTTCGGAGTGTCCGGATAGATGTCAAGAACACTGATGAAATCATCAAATTCGTAACCATCCTCCACGCTTCTATCCAAAGCACAGCAGATATAGGCGCTGTCCTGTGGACTCTCCGTAATAATGATACGGAAGATAGGATGGATGCCGGTCGAGTCTTCGTTGAACAGTTCCTGTTCTTCCAGGGTTTCTCCCTGAAGAAACTTCTCCCCTTTGAGAAGGAGCTCGTAAAGGTCCTTCTCGGCATTGTTGATCGGGGAATAGGCCTTCAGGTCCGTGACAATGTCACCTGGCTTCACTTCCGCAAAGCGTAGTAACGGCTGCGAATATCTGGCGCGTTCAGCGAAATCTTGCATCTGCTCATCCGTTATGGAATCATCATAGGGTGACCCCACGTTCATATATTCCAACAGAGGCGATTCGTTCATCAGACAGAGGTCTTGATAGGAAGCCAGCGACGATATCATCCGCGAAGCGAGGGACAGCAGGGTATCACTTACCTCCAGCGGGAAGAGCCTATCTTCGTTCTTGACCATGAGTTCTCCTATTGGGATATCGATGAAATGCAATCTCTCCATTGATACTCGTTGAAGCGATAAACGGTGTCCCAGTTGCTCCTCCTCGTCGTAAGCTATGTAATAATTGTCGTCATCCTCGCAGAAAAACTCATCCTCGAATAACTCATACAGGGCATTAGCAAGAGAAAAGATGTCGTTCACCTTCCCAAAGTCAATTTTATTCTTGATATCTGGCAGTGACATCGCCAGTTCAATGAGTCGCCGGGCTTCCTCCTCGGAGCAGTCGAAAGGCAACTCCTTACGATGAACCGGTATGGCGTTCGTCAGAAAATCACAGCGAGCAGCGACGCGTCTGCCTGTATCCTCTGTCGTTGTTCTTCCCGATGCCAGGTTCTCTCCTCTTCGATTTCTCTTATTATTGCATCGGCGAGGAAGTCGATATCCTCCTTCTCGAGCGGTTGTGTATGGCATTTTTTCATAAAATATTAAATTCATCAACCCCGGGGACGACCGCAAGCCCTCCCCAGGAGCCGTGCAGCTGTCCGATAGAGTCTATGTGCTGCACAACGCCTGAGCGTCCGTTGTACATTCTTGCCTGTAGGTCCTTGCCTCCGTCATCATCCATCCGGATTATCCTGATGGTGTCTCCTATCTTTACTTCCTTCATAATTTGTTTCCTCTTCAATCGTCAAGCGCTTCCGCGATATTCATGAGTGTTGGGAGCAGCAGTCCATAGAACCCTTCATCAAGAGCGAACCATGCAGGAAGGAAGGTTCTGCTCTCATTGCGCAGATACTCCCGTGCCTGCTCTTCGGTGTATTTCTCATCCGGCCAGTGAAGGAAGGCATGAAGCGTGTCGTCGATGATGGCAAGGCTTCCCACCTCGACCTCGTGCATGATGTCATCCGCAGGATCGATTGTGTACCCGAAGACACGGTCCTCTTTGTTCATCGTTTTCCCCTGCCGGACAAGGGTTACTATTTCCTTCTCCAGGAGAGCCTGGCCCTCCCGGAGAAGATTTCTTGCTTGAGTCATGATTCAGCTCTCTCGACTTTCGATACCACGATCTCCATCGTGCTTACCTCGCAACCGCTTGCATCGGTGTATCGTATATTGCGGATTCTGCCCTCTACGCGAAGGGGCGTTCCTTTGCTGTACAGAGAGACATCCGCGTCGCTATCTGTCCACGCGAAGCAATTATGCCAGGTTGTCTCGATGACCGGACATCCTTCCTTGTCCCGATAGGCATAGTTGGTAGCGAGAGAGAACCTGACTGCCTTTTTGTCTCCGATACTTGTGACTTTCGATGTGCCGACGAAGCCTCGCAACTCGACACGGTTGATGCAGTGAAGTTCCATCTCTAACCTTTTGTTCCGACGGTTGTCTTGAAGGGATAGGTTATCCCGTCGTTGTCATAGCGGGGCGAGCCAACCGAAGCGCAGACCAGCTGCGGATAAGTGGAAGAGTAGAGGGCGAGAACTGCATCCGGACTCATCGATGGATCGGGATCAGAGAGAATGATGGGCGAACCTCCCTCAATGACGAAGGTTCGCTTCAGTGCGTTTTTAGTAAGCATATGAAATTTTGGTTTATGAGTTTACTCAGGGAGATCATCCTGTTCCGGTTCCGGTTTTTCGGTTTCATCTTCCGAATCATCGCCGAATTCCAGGGCTGGTGTCATCGCCAACTGCTCAGCCGTCTTGGCGGCTTTTTTCTCGGCTTTCTTGGCCGCGGCATCAGCAGCCTTCTTCTCGGCAGCTTTCTTGTCAAGGGCCTCCTTGCGATTTTTCTCGGCAAGAGCCAACGACTTTTCATATTCCTCCATAGAAGAAAGCAAACCCTGTGTTTTCTCAAGAGGAACGCGGAGGACGAACGCAAAGGAGTCATCCAGCTCCTGCGGCGTTCCCGTTACGGTGAACGGTTGGATATATTCCGCAGCCTTGTCCTTGACATTGTTGTTGCGAAATGAAACGACATTTACGAGCCTTCCGTCGGGAAGCTTCCTCGTTACGATTGTGGACTCGCACCCTTCATTGAGAATCGAGCCCAGTGTCTCAAATAGATTCATTATGATAATGTTTTTGAAGTTGTCGATGACGTGCCCTTTGTGACACTTCACTCGTCAGTAGTGTCACATCGAGGCAGGTCATTGCAATGAAAACGGGATATTAGTCAACAGATACTTCCCGCCATGAAAGGCGGGAAGTATGTCAAGCACAGACACGAACCGTCACCTCCAAAAGGGACATGATGTCGGCGTGACTCATAGAACGCAGAGGGATGTTACAGGTCACCTCGTCCTCTCCCATTGCGACTTTCAGCACGGGTGTTCCGCTATCTATGGATAGTTCAAGGCACCTGTACGGCTCAGAGGCGAATGGTGCTTCCGCAAGGGGAATATACATCCCTTCAAGAGGGACTGGAGAATCACACAGGCGTTCCGTCAGGCGATAGAGGAACATTCTGGTTGCGCGGCTGATGTCATCCAGAGCATCGAGCGACAACGATGAAATCTTTTTCATATCTACAGTATTGTTTTTTTTGTCTGGCTTCTCCAATAGGAGCAAGCCGTACTATTTCTCTGCGTGGGCATTCCCTTCAGGACGCAGCGCGATGGAGCAAATCCGTGTTGAGCCTTTTGATAGAAAACACATTCACGGCAAAAAGAAGATGAGTTGTTCATAGAACGAAAGAGTATTGACAAGGGGTCGCGCCTTGACGAGCGTAACCCCCATTGTTTATTCAATAGCTGAATCCTGCCTGGACGAAATCGTCCTTGCTGTTCAGTCTGTCAAGGTTGAACGTCATCATTGGATACTCGCAGTATCCGCTGTATGCGTTCAACCCCGTAGGCGTGGCGATGCCGTGACGCGTCAGCCAGCGGTCTATGCCAGGGCAGTTGTTCGTATCAACGAACGCCTGGTTCCTCTGAAGCAGATATGCCCACTCAGCGAGGTTGACCGTGAGTGTGGCAAACGGCTCGAGACAGTCCCCGTCAGCCTCATAAGCTATAACAGCGAGATTGCCTCCGCGTGAGTAGCTGAGCTTCGCAAGGGCGATGTCCGCTGTGCAAAACTCACATTCGAAAGGAATGAAGTTGATTTTCTTCTTCATAACTGTTTTTATTGGTTGTCAAGCCCGTTCCGACCGTCGGAGAGGCTCACCGGCCTATCCCTCTCCGAAAGGTCCGGAACTGCTTGATTGAGTCAAAAAAAAGGCGGAGCCCTCCATCAGGAAGACTCCGCCATGCGTGAGCGCGAAAGATCCAACAAAGATGTTGGTATTAGTAAGCAAACTTTATCAGGTAGTAGTTCCAGTCTGCAAGGATAGTTTGACTCTCCACCCGCTCCTCCACTTCGTCGGAAAGAAACGGAAAGAAATCAATGCCGGAGAGTTTCTCTATCTGGTCCACCGAACAGGCGTACTCGAAGAAGGTTCCTTCTCCAGTTATCTCTTCATTGGGGAAGACGAACCCGATGGCATACCAGTGTCCCTTGAATTCCTTTAGGATTACTTTGAAGAACGCCCTGGGAACCGCCACCTTGCACGAGTTGCCGATGAACTTGGGTGTCTTTGAGAAAAGAGGTCCGGCGACCATATAGAGCCTCGGATAGCGTTTCCCCCAGGCTCGGCATTGTTTTTCCAGTCCCAGCCACGGGCCCTCGCCATTGAGGGTGTGGTTCTGCGGACAGATATTCGACATATAGAAGGACTCCTCCATGGCGGTCCATGACCACTTGAAATCCGCTGCAGGAGCCATGTGCCCCCTGTCATAGCCACTGCGGGAGTAGTCACGCGCGAGCGGCGATCTCTCGCCAAGCAAGGGGTCCGGAAGGAACTCGTCCGTACGGGAGGCAGTCTGTGCAGACGCCTTTTGGGGAGTGAGCTCCCAAGCCACCCAGAGCGGAGTATTGGTGATAGTGGAGAAGCACGAGGCATAACCCTCGTGTTTTAGAACGACGGTATTTTTGTCGCTCAGCTGGGCGAACCCCTCGAATGAGCTCTGCGCAGCCAAAGCAACGCTGCACAGAAAAAAGAGTACGATGTTCAGAAATGCTTTCATGATTTATAGATAATTTGTGATTAAACACCTTTAGGACGGAGAGCGTGTCATCCAAACGGCCGCGGCTTCCTGTGCGGAGAGCACGAGAATATGTGGCAGGCTGTCCAATGCAGAGTTCCCTGTCGGGGTATTCACGGCATAGCCCCCGAAATAATCGCATGAGAGGGTGTTGCCCCTTGTCACCACTCCCCTTCTGCCATGAAGGAGAAGATTGCATGCGCACATCTTTGTGCAGATCGAGTCAAGGTCATTGCCGAAGCATACTATATCCGCATTTCCCTTTGCTCCGGCCAGAAGGAGCCTTCCGCTTCCACAGCAGGGGTCGCAGATGCTCTCCGCGTCCTTCGGATACAGTACTGAGGCCATGAGCGTAGCTATGCTCACGGGTGTGAAATACTGACCGAAGGCCTGTCTGTCATAGCGTCCCGCGACAAAGGCCATGTACAGTTCTCCGAGCACATCCACGAAATTGTCGGAGTCCTCCTGAGTGGCAGTCAACTCGGAAATACGGGAGAGGATTTGGGTGAACCATCGGTTCTCCTGTTCTCCATACGGCCACTGGTCCCGTCCCAGCGGTTCGGCATTTAGGCTGAACCGGTGCAGAGCATAGGTCAGAAGGTCGTCGAAGGTTCTCCCCACGGAGTGTCTTGACCGCGAGAAACTGACGATTTCCTCCGCGAATGATTCCACTTCTTTTGTAAATGACATATATCCCCATGGCGACCGGCCTTGGTTTCTCCACCCGCCACGCACAGTTCGGGTGGAAAGCACAAGGTCGAGCCAAGGTATCAGGCATCAGGAACATGGGAATATACATAACTGATGATATCCAGGGAGACACGATTGTCCTCGATTATCGCTGGAAGAGTCCATACGTTTATCCCGTTGTCGTATTCATAGCGAATTCCATCCTCATCGAGAATGACACCGGTGATGATGGCATTTGTCCATTCCCGGAAGATATGCACGGATAGATATCGTGAACCCGGGTAAGAAGAGACCTCCTCGCCGTAGGATTCCATGAGTTTTATCAGTTCTGATAAATAATCAATATTTGGCATGGTTACAAACAAATACAGCAACGGCTTCCGGGTTCTTCACATCTTCTATCGGCACAGACAGGCATCTCTTGTCCAGGCCCCAATGAGTATTACTGAGGAAACGACAACAGACCAGGGTAGCGCCGGAAGAATCCCGTTCAACAGAGTAGGGATACAGAGGCGTGCAGATAGTCACATCGCCATCATAATACTCATTATCCGTGTACACCGTTTCAGAGGCGTTCAACGCCTCCTCGTCGACTATATCAGAGTCGAACACAACCGGCATATCCGCATCTTCCAGTATTTCTACGATACGGCGCCTTTCGTTCTCGATAGTATGGTTCGCCTTTGAGATGTTCTCCAAACAACACATAAGGCTTCTGCAAGAATCTTTCATTTCGACAACTATAAACAAGACAAATAATACCCCTTTTGACACAAATGGGGCCTCAAAATGTGTAAGTAATTGATAATTAGAGATTTACCCCCCCCCGAAAAAAATTCGTGGGGATATGAATTTGAGTAGCGCTTTTGCAATAACAATGAAGCATACACAAATGTAAATGTTTTTTCGCACACGAAAAAAACTGTTAAGAAAAAGCAAAAGAAGTCCCGGTCCAAAAAATCGGGCTCGGGACTTCTTTCAGTTCATGAGGCTTTCGGTGCCTTAATACAGAATCGGCGTGACGGACTTCCGCTCTTTATGTAGCGGGAGTATATCTCGGGGTTTTCCTCTTTGAAGGTCTCCGTATCGAAGGAGTCGCGCCCCTTGAACTCGCGCCATGTGGCAAGTATTTGGTCGGAGGAATCAACCAGCGTGTCAGCGTTCCTCATTGCGTTCTTGATGCGCAATTCCATTTCATCCTTGAGCTCTTTGAGGCGTTCGGACTCGGCTTTCAGGCAGAGGAAGTTCTTGATTACGCCAAGTGTCTGTTCGTCAGCCACTGCACGGCGGTCTTTTGTGGCGCGCCACTTCAGAGAGGCATCGGACAGGGTAAGCACATCTTCGGGCTCGACATGTCCCAGGATATTGACATTCCAGAAGGTATCCACCTTAGCCATGAGCGTGTCGAAGAAGCCCTGGTTGAAAGGGATCTCGCAGTAGTCATGGTGGAATCTGCCTCCGAAGGCGGTCACCCATGCAAGGCAGCAGGACTTAAGTCCCAGGACACCCATCTGGTATTGTACCTGACAGAACCAGTAATCAGGGATGTTTTCCTCGGAGACATTATGGGATGTGGTCTTGCACTCGAGCATCGTCGCATTGGCAAGGGTGCGCTCTTCGGGAGGCGTTCCCTTCTTCCAGAACATCCTGTCAGGAGAAACCCTTCTCCAAGGATGTTCATCATCGACTGCGAGCCAGTCTATTGCGGACGACTCGTCTATTATGGCGCCGGTCTTTCTGGCAAACTCCCGCGCCACTCCATCCTCGAAGGCGTGGCCAAGAGTCATAGCCTCCGTCTCCTCTACGGGACCGTCAAGACCGACTTTCCTTCGCCAAAGCTTCAAAGGAGAATCGAAGGAATTAACACCGAAGATTGTACCGACCTCCGAAGAGCCGATACCTTTTGCCCGCTCTGCGAGCCAGCCTGCGTGATCCGCAGGACGAATGATTGAATATGACATAGTATCTGGGGTTTGTTCGTTAGGAAACCTTTCCGGACTGCTTCAGGAGTAAGTCCATATCATTGTCGCTGATGGAGTAGGACTTCCTTATCCAGTCAACATACTGCTGACGGGTATGAGTCCCGCCCTGGCGCGCGACCTTCATTACGACCTTGTTCCACGAAAGGGAACGCGGGTCAAGAACAGGGAGAACCTTCGCGGCTTCCGCCGGAGTCTCCTTGGGCAGAGCCGGCGTCGTCTTGTCTTTGGCCTCCTCAGCCTCTGCTGCGGGTTTCGCTGTTGGAGCCTCCGCATCAGGGTCGCACTCCGACTCGACCGGCTCCCCGGAAAGGCCGAAAAGAGACTTGAGGGCATACTTATGGGCATAGGTTGATGCCGCACCTGTTATCTGCGCCTGACTGCGACCAGGAAGAAAGGCATCCTCCCTGGCAAAGCCCGGAACCTCTATCACCTCGCCGAGACCGTTTGCGAGTGTCAAGGTGGTTTTCAGATAGACATAGTTCTGACATACCTGAATTATCTCGTCCCTGAAGTACAGTACGCAGCGAACTTCCCCAAGAAGAGGAGTAACGGCATCCAGGATGGATTCCTCGCTGCGGTACGAGAAACCGTCCTCCCGGTTGATCAGCGTCTTGCCGACTTTCAGGCGTTGCTGGATGAAGAAAAGCTGGTCGAAAATCGTCATCTCCTCCGGAGCCGGAGTGCGGGGACGCCCCTTCTGGACTGCCTCAGCCGCCTGGGGCTTGGAGTCCTTCCTATTAAGAGATTTTTCCATAAGAATTGAATTTAGATATCGTAGTCGGGAAGGTACCCAAGGAGCCTCGATACACGGAAGCTCCTCCATTGCAGCTTCTCGATATCGAAATAGGTAACAAGTTCAGGATTAAACTTGCTGTCCTTCTTCTCGGACGATGGTGAGGAGTACCTGTCGATTATGATGGGAGACAGAGTCCCGAATGCCCTGCGCACGGAATCATCTGCTTTTCTGAAAAAGAAGCAAATCACGGAATCCCCCATTTTCTTCTTGAGGAAATCCACTGAACACGTAATGTAATTATCCATCGGGCTGTTTCTTTTTTGATGTGGAATCAAAAAATTCTTTCCACATCAAATCAAAGAAATACAGCCGTTTTATATATCTTTTCCGTAAATGTTTTTGAATTTATGGATTAAAGACATATTTTTGCCGTAAACCTTTTTACGGCATGAAAGCGATAGCAATATTCAACGAGAAGGGTGGTACCGGCAAATCGACGGTAACCGCACTTTTTGCATCGTGGCTGGCATACGAGAAGTGCAAGCAAGTCGCCGTACTTGACTTCGACAGTCCGTCGTATCAGTACGACACCTGGCGGAGGAAAGAGCTGCGCTGGGCGTCGGAGCCCGGCAACGAGCTGGGCAGACTTGCCAGCGAGAATCCCTATACAATCAAGAAGGTTCCCCCTATGTCCTCCGGAGATATGATCGCCTTTGTGAAGATGGTAAAGGAGCGAAACGACGGATACCTTTTTCTGGAGTTCGGAGGTTCGTTCCACTCGGGAAAGGACGATCCGAGCTACGTTCTGCTGACCGAAGGTCTGGTGGACAGGTTAATAATCCCCGTCACCACCGATGAACAGACTCTCGATGCGGCCATGTACACGGTCATGTCCGTGCGTTCCTCAAAAAAGTGCCGGGAAACATCGATTACACTGCTATGGAACAACATAAGCGGCAATGAGAGGCGCTCCGACGGACGCCAGGATTGGTTCAGCGTCGCCCAGGCACAGTTCCGGGCTTTAGGGGCAGATATATGTGGGGAGAAAATCCGTAGGAATGAGATTCTGACCAGGAAGGCCAATTCGGCTCTTTTCGTAAGAAACACCCTGTGCTGGCCGAAAAAAAATGTCAAATTCATGGGATGTGAATACCTGGAGACGGTATTCAACGAGCTCCTGGAGTCCATTGATAAGCAAAATTCATTGAACAACAATAAGAAATGAAAAGTAACGTAAATCTGCAATCAGCTTACAACACATTTATGGCAACCAAAGGAAACAAATTCAACGCAGACAAAGCAAAGTTCTATCTTACCAGAATACACGAGGAATCCTCATTCTCGTATCAAAAAATCATCGCCGAGGCTATCATTTCTCTGGTAGAACAAAGTATCACCTACGAGGATATCCGTCAGGAATGGATATCAAAAACATCGCTATAGATAAATTATGACAGTTATCATCGACATAACGCTGATTCTTCAGATACTGCTGTTTGCATTGGTGTTAGCGCTGGCCATCTATCTGCTTATTCCGTCAAAGAAGAAAGACAGAAAGAGCAAGGATGAGCCGCAGAACCAATCGGATGAGTCCCATAACGAGACGCCTGTCCCGGAAAACGATTCCGAGCGGCCGACTGTCATCAACCATTATCACTATGTCATCAAGTATGTGAACGGGAAAGAGGTTGTCGAGCAGGAGATCGACTCCGATGCCGATACCGACGACGGTTCGCTCTACGCAACCACGCCGGATGACGCAAGCTGGAGCCGTGATGACCTCGAGATGCTGCGCTCGCTAAGCAGGGACCCTAATCCGGATAGTCGGAAAGAGAAAATCGAGCAACTCATAAAGAAGGGCATCGTAGCAGAAGAAGAGCGAGAGAACCTGATGAACGCAAGAGAAGGTGCCCCGATGCCCGAGCAACAGACAACCGATACCCCTACGCTCCCGGACGTTTTCCCCACACCGACCGATGTCGAGAATGAATTGTTTCCAGACGATTTTAACGTTTATCCAGAAATATATAAAAACAATTAGTTTTATGAAAAGAAAAATCGCAACCTCGCTTACCCTTTTGGGTGCAAGCGCACTGGCAATGGCCCAGGAAGTGACACTCGATGATGCACTGACCAAGACAACCAGCATTCTTCGTGGTTCAGCCAACAATATCATTAACCTTATATCGATTATCATCGGAATAATAAGTGTCGTGATGCTCTCCTGGCAGCTTGCCAAGTACTTCAAGGGCAACTCGGACTCCAATGACAGCCTCATGAAGATTGGTATCGGTATGCTCATAGCAGCCGTCCTTCTTCAGGTTATCAGGGCCGTGTTCATCAGGTAATAACAACGGGCGCAGCACCCCCCCCCTCCAGAGCAATGAGAATCAAGGTCTATAAGTCACTGGACAAGCCCTCGTCCTTTCTGGGGCTGAAGGGTTCCTACATCATGTACACCGGCGTAGGTGCCGTCATCGCCCTGTGCCTGGCGGGATATATATCCACCTTGACCAATGGCCTTATAGGGATACTCTCCTTCCTTGGACTCTGCGTCATCATATACCTGATGGTACTGAGGGTGCAGGCAAGCATGACGGAGCGGGAGCTGAAGCGCTTCCTCTCCGGAAAGATGCTGCCCAACTACATCGTTTTCCACCCGGAGAGACTGAAGAAGTATCTCCGTGAGAGAGCAGAAGACTAACCAAAGAGTTCCTCCGCATGATAAGAATGCAGCAGCGCACGATAGACATCAGTAAGATATATCCTGTCGCATACATAGACTCTAACGGTATTGCGCTATCCCGAAGGGGACAGTTCACGATAGGATATGAGTTGGAACTTCCGGTCGCCTACTCCGTCGCAGAGGCCGAGTACGACGACATGCTGAACTCCTACTGCCAGGCCTGCAAGATACTGCCTGCGTACACGATAATACATCGCCAGGATGTATATCTGTACGAAGCCTACAAGGAAGACAAGAGCAGGTCGTCCTTCCTCTCGCAGTCCTACGAACGGCACTTTGCCTCAAGGGGGCGTCTTGTTCACCGTGCGTATCTGTTCATCTGCACCAGCTCTAAGGCGCTGGTGGAGAGGGACGGAAAGATGTCCGCCATATTCCGTGGTTACCGGAGCGGGGAGATAGAAATCCCCTCCCCCGACAAGTTCAATGAGTTCCGCAACAAGGCCGCGGAGTTCATCTCCGCCTTCTGCAACAGCGGGCTAGTGAAAGCCCGTCCTCTGACATATGAGGACTGGGTGGGAAAGGATGACGATCCAGGTATCGTTCAGCGGTTCCTTCAGCTGGGGGACAACTCCCCTATCATGTCGAGCATTGGACTTTCAAAAGACGGTGTCCATCGATACGACCGTGTTGCACAGGTCTATGAGATAAGCGAAAGCGAGCATCTCCCGGGAGAATATGACAGCACAATAAGGGTAGAGTCACTCAGCACCAGCAACAGCGAGATACGCCTGTCTTTTGCCTCGAAGCTGGGACTGTTGCTCCCTTGCGAGCATATAGTCAACCAGTACATCATCATTCCTTCTCAGCAGGACATTGTCGGTTCCCTTGACAGAAAGCGTCGCCGCATGTTCTCTGGAATCACCAGCAACGACAACCGCATCAACGGAGAAGAGCTCAGCGAGTACCTCGATGACGCGTACCGCCTCGGTCTTGTGACCATCTACGCAAGCGCGAATGTCGTGGTCTGGGGAAGTGAGACGGAGCTGCTTGACATACGCAGCGAAATCAGCTCCGCTCTTACCTCGATGAACATACTCTCGGTACTCAACACCCACGACTCCCCTGTTACATGGTATGCCGGCTGTCCTTGCGCAGAGACGGAACTCGGCCAGGAGCACCTGATGAAGCAGAGTCTCACGGGCGTACTCGCGCTTACGGGATACGAGACCTTCGAGAAAGGGGTGGAGGGCGGATGTCTGCACATGTGTGACCGCATGACGCACACCCCTATCGTGATTGACACCCTATCTGCCGCATATCGTAATGGATGGATATCGAACATGAACGCGCTCACTGTCGGAGGTTCCGGATCAGGAAAGTCGTTCTTCACGAACCACTATGTCCAGAACTGCTACGACAGCAACCACCATGTCTTCATCATTGATGTGGGTGATTCCTATGAGGGATTGACGAATATCATCCGCGAGGAGAGCGGCGGAAAGGACGGTCAATACTACTCCTGGAGCATTGAGCATCCTTTCACCTTCAACCCGTTCGCGGGCTTCGGTAGCACCGAAGAGAAGGAGGAAGATGACGACGATATCTCCACGGTAGAGGAGTCATCGATGAACTTCATCCTCTCCTTCCTCAAGACCGCTTACGAGCCAAAGGGCGGGTGGACGACAACCCGCGCCAATATCCTTACGCAC
This sequence comes from Bacteroidales bacterium, assembly GCA_016293535.1. Lineage (GTDB taxonomy): Bacteria > Bacteroidota > Bacteroidia > Bacteroidales > UBA932 > Cryptobacteroides. Next base: position 59,446 of record JAEDEB010000003.1, read on the forward strand.
ATGGTGCAGGGGTTCTTCACCTGGTACGAGGAGCAGGGCAGCAACGAACCGCCTATCTTCGATGATTTCTACAATTACGTTGACCAGGAGGTCGGAAGGCGTATCGCCTTTGAGTCCGTATATGCCACACAGAAGTCCGACGAGTCCATCGACGATGCTCGCATCAGGCTCCAGAACAAGGCGGTCGATGAGCAGAAGAACGGTTATTTTATCGGCACGGCGAGAATCACCACGGAGGACTTCAACATCAAGGAGTTCATAGTCTCGATGCAGCCTTACAGCAAGGAAGGGCGTTTCGGCTTCCTGCTTAACGACCGGCATCCGAAGGACCTCTTCTCATCGAGATTCGTTGTATTTGAAGTGGACGCCTTGCAGCAGGTGGACGATGGTACGAAAGACAAGAAGTTCTATTCCCTGTGCATTCTGTGCATCATGAACGCCTTTGACAAGAAGATGCGCGAGAACCGTACGGACTTCAAGCATCTGATTGTGGAAGAAGCATGGCAGGCCATCTCCAACGAGACGATGGCTCCTTTCCTTAGAAGTCTCTGGAAAACAGCCAGGAAATTCAACACCAGCGCAATGGTCGTTACGCAGGAAATCAACGATATTCTCTCCAACGAGATCATCAAAGAGACCATCATCAAGAACAGTTCCATCAAGTATCTCTTGAGCCAGTCGAACAACGCGGCTCACTTCGAGCAGGTAGCCACCTACCTCGGTCTGGATGAGAAACTCACGAACCTTGTGCTTTCCATCAACCGTGAGAGCAATCCTTACAGCCCGAAGTCCAAGGAGGTCTTCATCCAGCTCGAAGACAAGAAGGCCGGTGTCTATTCCACAGAGGTGTCACCGCAGGAAGCCATAGCCTTTGAGTCGGCCAAGGACAAGAAGGCACCGTTCCTCGCTCTTGCAAAACAGCTCGGCTCTTATATAGAGGCTATCAAACAGCTCACCGCAGAAAAATAAGCAACAGACCATGAGAAAGACGACTATAGCATCACTGTTCGGGGCCGCTGCTCTTCTGTTTTCTGTGCCGTCATTCAGCCAGAACATAGTATATGACCCGACTAGCTTCGGAGGCATACTCAAGCAGATATATACGGAGATACAGAACCACGCCGACAACCTCTCGATGTCGGCCGAGCAGATTGCGGCGATTACGAAAGTGTTCGACGAGACGAGCAAGGTTGCCGTAAATCTTGAAAACGTATATTCAGACATCCAGCCCGTGCTTCAGAATACTAAGATTCTTTACAACGCGGGACAATCCATACAGGACAATTACCGCACTATGACATGGGCGTATGAGAAATATGCCGAACTGTTCAGCGAAGGAGAGATCGATTACAATAAGTTTCAGGCGGCGTTAAGAGCGACAAATTACACACTTCAGACGCTGAAAGAGCAATACGAGATGATTCAGCAGTGCCTGCAATCAAAAATGACTACCAAAGAAAAGATGGAGGTCATACAAGAAGCCCAGGCGAAGGCTGATCTTGCCACCAGTATACGGCGCCGTGAGGTGCAAAAGCAAATCGACAACATGAACAGGAAATACAGCAACAAATATTTCAATGAGATGGTTTTCGGCAAACAAGGAGAAAACGCATCGTCAAAGGGCGGAACTCTTCTTGAAGCTCCTGTCTTAACAACGGACGTGTACCTCCAAGATGCGGACTTGACATTGGAGGAGTCCACCGCCAAAATTAGAAGTTCTTATCAAAAGCTGACAGACACCGTTCAGTTGATTCTGGCATTTCTTTTCGTGATAGCAACCGCTTGGGCTGTTGCAAAATACTTCAAGGGAGACCGTCAGAACAGAGATATACTCCTGAAGGTCAGCGGAGGCCTCTTCTTCATCATCATTCTCCTTCAAGTAATCAAAGCAACCTTATTAACATAGAACAATGCTTACTATTCTGGACGTATCCATGCTGGATAATATCTTTACACAGCTTAGAAGACATGCCATCTCCGGTTCGCAGAACTATGTAAAGATAGCTTTTGCAATAGCCTGTATTCTGGTCCTCATCTATCTGTGCAAGCTGGCATACAACATCATCAGCGACGAGCAGCACGGCGGCTTCGGAGGTGTTGAGCTGAAGGATATACTGAGACCTATTATCTTGTTGGCACTCCTCCAGGGAGCGCCTCTGGTAGTAGGCGCCCTGGATGGCATCACAAACTGGGTTGTAGTGTCCACGGCCAACAGCATCGTAATAGAGGATGCTGACAGAGCGTTCGAAAGACAGATGGACATCCTGAATAGCGAATACGACAGCGCAGTTGATGCGGAGCGGGAGGAGGCCAAGCAACTGAATAAAGATTACGGCGTGATGACGGGGTTTGTCGAATGGCTTAACGAGCAGATCGCGGACCTGTGCGCGTGGGTTAAAAAATTATTCTTCGGTACAACGACCAAGGCGGGCTCTCAGTTCATACCTTGGTTATGCACGAAGCTCTACACTTTCCTCTGTGCAGCATATATTGTTGTATATAATATCTTTCTGTGTCTTCTCGCATTGAGCTTTCCCTTCACCGTATGTCTGAGTATCTTGGGAATCTGGCGAAATAACCTTACAAACTTCATAACACAGTACATACAGGTCAGCTTCTGGAGGGTAGTGATGGCACTTGTCCAGTGGTGTATAGCATCTGCCAGGGTATGGGCGGCATCGGTGTCGGTTTCCGCTGTATCCGGAGCAGGAATGGCATCAAAAGATATACTCGCACAAGTGGAAGCATCCGCCTGGTTGACAGCCATCATTTGTATAGCAGGCTGTATGTGCATCGTGAAGGTTCCTAATTGGGCAGCTACCATTATTGGAGGACAAGAGGCCACAGGAGGTGCAGGAAGCGTAGCCGGAAGTCTAAACTCCGCCCCGGGAAGAGGTGTTATAGCCGGTGCAAAAACCTCAAAATTCATGAAAGGATTTAAATCCCAAGGATAATAGTCAGCAAAACCCGGCAAACGGCGCTAACCTCGAAGAATATACTACCAGATTTAAGAACGGGTTAAAAAAGGGGCCACCGGAAGCCCCGGGAGCACTTCTGGAAAAAGATACAAGAACAAACATGAAATCATATCAAAAAGAATAGTCACATGAATGACGGAATAAAGTTTTTATCGGAAATCAGCTCTTCTTTTAAGAAGATGAAATTTGTCAGCATCACGGCTGCTGCCATCTGTATTCTCGTTTCGCTCGGAAGTGTTGCCTTTAGTTTCCATTATGCCAATGCCCAAAAAGAGCAGGTATATGTACTTGACGAAGGAAGCGTTCTTGCGGCATACAGAAGCGATAACTCTGTGCAGAAAGATCTTGAAGTCATCAACCACTGTACACGTTTCCACGAACTATTCTTCAATATGGCGCCTAATATCAATACCATAAACCAGAACGTAGACCGAGCTCTGGAGCTGGCGGATGAGAGTGCGTACAACTACTACTCCGACCTCAGGGAGCAACAGTATTTCTCTCGTCTTATCCAGGCGAATGCAACGCAGCAGATAGTCGTGGACAGCGTGAAGGTTAATGTCGATAGCTACCCTTACGCCGCCAGGACATACGCCAGCGTGTATATATTGCGCGAGAGTAACATCACAAAATACGAGTTCAGGAGTTTATGTGGACTGCATGAGACCACCAGGACACCAACCAACCCGCACGGACTGATGATAGAGCGCTTCCAGGTGGAGAAATTCAACAAACTTGAAACACGAAAACGAAACTGATTATGGATGATAACGCAATAAACCAGGAAGAAACCACTGAGACTCAGAAAGAAAGGTTCGATGCTCTTCTCAAGAGGCAATATGACCGTTTTGAAGAATCTCTGCACCTCACGCCAAAGAGGCTCCTGAATTTCATATATGTATGTATAATACTTGTACTTACATTGGCGCTCATTAGCTTATATAGTGTTCTAAAGATATGGCTTTGATTGATAAATACCCGAAGTTGGCGGAAATAATGCACGATCCGAAGAAGAAAACCGTCGCCGGCCTGATGCTGCTGGGAATTGCGCTCTTCATTGGACTGATTATCTACAACAGCGTCTCTTCCAAGGAGAAGAAAAAGATGGAAGTGAAGATAGAGCGCTCTGCTCTTCCAAATATCATCGAAGGTGAGAGTGGAGATAATCTGGAGAATACGAGCATGCTGTCTGCTCATGAGAATAGTGAAAGCGCACGAAGACGAGCCGGACGCAGTGGCCGCGACATCTGGGAATCCTCCGCACCGGATATCTCCGAAGACCTGGACCTGAATACCGAGAACGCAAAGAACAAGAAGATTGCTGAGCAAGACGGCATGTCCTCACCTGGTGAAGATGCAATGGCATTCTTCGGTGTATCTACAAAAAAGGAGGAGACCGAGCCTGTGACTACAACTCCTACATCATCTTATTCCGGTTCCAGTGGCACATCGACAGGCGGCAGGAAGTACGCATCAACGGAAGACAGAATGAAAGCAGCAGACGACTATCTTGTTAGTCAGGGAATCGATCCGAAGACAGGACTTCCCATCGAGACTCCTCCAGAGCCAGAGAAAGAAGAGGAAGTAAAGCAGGAAGAGGCGCATGAGCCGGAGATTCGCGTTACATCAAAGCGAACAGGAGGAATATCCTCCCTTGAGGACGATTTTTCTTCATCTCTGGATAATCTCGACAGCCAGGAGGAGTATATCACCGAGGATATGACTCATCCATACAAGGTGATGTTTATCCGTGATCAGAAGATAAGCAGCGGAGACCGTGTTACCCTACGCCTTCTCGAGGACCTGCCTTTCAACGGCGTCCTCATCCCAGCCAACACGCATCTACAGGCCACGGCCACCATTTCCGACAGACTGGAGCTCTCGGTTACATCCATCGAAATGAACGGCAAGCTCTACACGATGAGCTATACTGCTTACGATAATGATGGTGGCAAGGGTTTGTATTGTCCCGACACGGCCGCCGGGAAGAATGTCAAGGACGGAGTCAGCAAAACAGGACAGATCGTCTCGAGTGCTCTCCAGACGGGCATTGTCGGTATGGCGGGAAGGGTGGTCTCCTCCGGAACGCAGCTGATTCAGTCTAACACGGGAAACGTGCGGGTATCTCTTACTTCAGGATATCAGTTCTTCCTGATGCGGGAAAAGAAGTAAAAATTTATAAACATATTTTAATTATTAAGTTTTTAAGTAAAATAACTTAATATACGCGCTTAAATTAAATTACTTTACTTATTAAGTAAATATATACTGTCATGAATAGACTCATAATCGGAGTAATTACAGCCGGCATAGCACTGCTCTCCCCTATTCTTCCTTCAATGGCCCAGGAAAAGATAGACACGATATATCTTTCCACCCTCTATACCACACATATCGTTTTCGCTACGGAGGTGACATACGCCGACCTCTCCAATACGCAGGTCATAACGGCAAAGATTGTCGAGCAGAACAAGAACATGATTGCCATAAAAGCAAGGGAAGCCTTCACCACCACGGCCTCCATCACAGCCCTGGAATCCAACGGAAGCATACACACCTTCATACTGAAGTACTTGGAACATCCGAAGAATCTCATCATTGATACTCGTCCACAGAACCCCGTCCAGGAGAGCGAAACTCCGGCAGTTAAAGGAAAGGGTAGTCAGGCTCGTTCTTCGGCCCCTGGGGGCAAAAATGTGTCCATTGTGCGCAAGAGTGACGCTCCGGAGCTGAAGGAGGTAATAGAGTACGAGCAGAGCCTTTATCATATATCAAAGAAGACACAGAAAGTTACCGTTACCTGCGAAAATATCTTCGCTTATTCGGACATCACCTATATCACACTATCCCTGACAAATAAAAGTGGCGTCAGCTATGAGGTGTCAGACGCTAATTTCATCATCGAGTCCCGTTCCCGTTCAAAGAGGAAGGTTGTCACGGAGAAGAATGTCTTCCCGAAGAACAGATACGGTTCTCTTTCCACGCCGGCAGGCGAAAGCAGTAAAATATGCTACTCGTTAGAGAAACTCTCGCTCGCTTCAGATCAGGTGCTCAAGATATATGTCTATGAGCAAGGTGGACAGAGAAACCTCGTACTGACCCTCTCCCCTTCCGACGTAAACCTCGCTAAGATGCCTTGATATTCTCCCCTTCCCCGCCAAACGAAAGCCGCAAAAAAGGAAAAATATGAATACCGGTAAAGCAAATTCCATCCAGTTTCCTGTTTATGTAGTCAAATGGATAGAGACCGAGAGCTTCCAGCCAACCCTCGACTGCAAGAACAGGGCTGCCGAAGCTGTATGCAAGACCGTTGACGAAGCATTCGCTATATATAATTTGGAATTAGCGATGACGAGCTTTAAGAAAGTATCAGACTTGGATTTCACCACAAGCGACAGCGAGTTCAAGTCGCATGTCACCTATCTGGCTATCCTGACACTCTACGATGAGGACACCGTCGAAGAAGAGAAGGCAAGCGAGTATTACTACATCAACGACTGATATGCCACGCGGAGGACAGCGCCCCATCATACCCAAGGTCAAACAACAAAAACCACGAACACTATGACAACCTTATACGCCATTTTTTCATACTACGGAGGCTGGTGCCGTCTTTATCAATACCCGGCAACACAATACCTCGATGAGGCCCAGAGACTCCTGAATGCGGCCCGAAACAACCATCCCAACGCCCGCCTATCAATCCGCGAGATAGAAGAAGAATGACACTCAACGGATACACCATGACGCTTTGTACAGAATACATGGGTAATCATGTTGCAATATAAGTAATATTCCATTTCAAACAGAACTTAGTAACTTAATAAATATATTATGTTTATTAAGTAAAATATGTGTAATAAGTAAGAAAGTAAACAAATCAGCCATACGTGCTTGATTTGTTTATTTTTACTTAATAACTTATAGGTAATATGATAGCTAAACTTACAACAGGAAACGGCTTCGGAGGAGCAGTCCGATATGATATGAAGTTCGGCATG
>JAEDEB010000042.1 GCA_016293535.1 Bacteroidales bacterium
GTGGCTGTAGTCTTTGCCGGCTTCTACTGGATAATACCGCACGTAAGTTCACCTCTCTGCTGGGGCGTGATGGGATATATGGTAATAATCGCTCTGATGTGGTGGGCTGCACTGCTCCAGAAAGACTTGCTGTACATTGCGGGAGCCTGCTTCTTCGTCCTGTCCGATTTCATACTCGCCTGGAACATTTTCGTAGGCAAGCTGCCTGCCTCAACGTACATGATAATGGTCCCTTACTTCCTGGCCGAATTGTTACTGTTCATACGCTCCGCCGGTATCAAGACTGCTGGCAATCACTGATAATTTCGTATCTTCGTGAAATATGGAAGTAAGGACGGAACTTATCAGTTCGGGGCAGAACCCGAAGATAAAAGGGCTCATCGCTCTCGAGGAAAAATCCAAGGTACGGCAGGAAAAGGGCCTTTTTACCGTTGAAGGAAGAAGAGAGATAAGTCATTGTGCTGAAATGGGTTATGAAATCAGAGCAATATTCTATTGTCCTGATATCCTCGGAATGGATGTCCGCATCGCTTTCAATGGTCAGGGATTCGCGAACACCAGATGGTTTGAAGTGACCCGCGAAGTTTACGCGAAGATTGCATACCGCAGCGGAACCGAAGGGGTGATTGCGGAGGTCCGCAGCCGGGACCATTCTCTCGGGTCCATACACCTGTCGGAGAATCCCCTCGTCGTGGTGCTCGAAAGCGTCGAAAAGCCGGGGAACCTCGGCGCGGTGCTCAGGAGCGCCGACGCTGCGGGGGCCGACGCGGTAATAGTCTGCGACCCTCTCACCGACCTGTACAATCCCAACCTCATCCGCTCGAGCATAGGCGCCGTGTTTACGGTGCAGTGCGCCTCATGTACGTCGGAAGAGTGCATAGCCTGGCTCAAGAAAAACGGAATACGCATCCTGACAGCCCAGCTTCAGGACTCGGAATGGTACTACGATACGGATATGAAGAGTGGAAGCGCCATAGTCATCGGGACGGAGTCGACAGGGCTCACGAACCGGTGGAGGGAAGCTGCCGACGCCCACATCAGGATACCTATGCTCGGACGGCTGGACAGCCTTAACGCATCCGTCAGCGCGGCAATACTCCTCTTCGAGGCTGTCCGCCAACGGAACGCCGGCAACAGCTGACGGGCCGGACGAAGCGGAACGCCGAAACAAGGACGTGAAGGCACCGCAAGATGCCGGAGCGGACGCGAGGCGCAAAAGCCGAAATACAAGTAATCTGAAAGAAACAGAACTAATTAGTAATACTATGTACAGACCAACTACCCTGATCGGATGCACCCTGCTGGCGGCTACAGCACTTCTCGCCGCGGCGGCATGCACCAAAGAAATCCCGCAGCCTGTTGACTGCGTCAAAACATCAATCGGCAGCGGAGGACACGGCCACGTATTCATCGGCGCCAGCGTACCTTTCGGAATGGTCCAGCTCGGGCCTACCAGCATCCCGCAGGACTGGGACTGGTGCTCGGGATACCACGTCAGCGACTCGACGGTTATCGGTTTCTCCCACACCCACCTCGAGGGCTGCGGCATAGGCGACCTCTTCGACGTAACGGTGATGCCGGTTACCGGAAAGAACCTCATATATGCACGTGGAAAGGTGGGAGAACCTGAATCTGGGCTTTGGTCCATGGCCGACAGGACGAAGGAAGTTTCAGTACCCGGCTACTACAGCGTTCCTCTCACCCGCTACAATGTACTTGCCGAAATGACAGCCACCGCGAGGGTCGGTCTCCACAGGTACAGTTTCGAGGCCGGTGCTCAGGATGCCGCCCTGGTCTTCGACCTCGTGAACGGAGGCTGCTGGGACAAGATGACCGAGGCTGAGATAAAGGTACTCGACGAGTGCACAATCGAAGGATTCCGCAGGTCGGAAGGATGGGCAAAGGACCAGAAAGTATGGTTCCACGCCGAATTCTCCAAGCCTTTTGACAGCGTGGAAACCCCTGAGGAGGGCTTCTGGCGTTTCAACTTCACCGACCCCGGCACCATACTCCTGAAAGTGGCCATTTCCCCGGAAAGCTGCGAAGGAGCCGCCTCCAATATGGTCGCTGAACTCGAAGGATGGGACTTCGAAGGCGTACGCAAGGCCGCGCGCGAGCAGTGGAATGATGAACTCGGAAAGATCCGCATCGACACCCGGGACGCCGACACGAGGACCATCTTCTACACGGCCATGTACCACAGCATGATTTCCCCTGCCCTTTTCAGCGACTACGGCAAGGACGACAGATACACGATATTCTCCCTCTGGGATACCTACCGCGCAGCCATGCCTCTTATGACCATCATCCATCCCGACAGGGAGGCCGACTTCATAAACTCCTTCCTCGAGCAGTATGACCGTCAGGGCTATATCCCGGTTTGGCACCTCTGGGGCAATGAAACCGACTGCATGGTCGGTAATCCGGGCATATCCGTGACTGCCGACGCCATACTCAAGGGCTTCGGCGGATTCGACGCGGACAAGGCATACGAGGCCATGAAGGCGAGCACGCAGCACCCTACAAGGGGTCAGGACATACGCAACCGTTACGGATTCATACCCGCAGACCTCTACAACCGCGGCCTCGCGAACGATATGGAATACGCAATTGCAGACTGGTCCATAGCCCAGGTCGCAAAGGCCCGCGGCGACAAGGAGGGATATGAACATTTCCTGAAAATGAGCCATTCATACAGGAACTACTACGACCCTCAGACTGGTTTCCTCCGCGGACGCAAGACTGACGGTTCATTCACCGGGCCGTTCAATCCGTACTTCTCCAACCACTTCGAGAGCGACTATGTCGAGGGTAATGCTTGGCAATATCTCTGGCTTGTTCCTCACGATCTCGACGGGCTCGTGGAGTGCTTCTCATCCGACTACAGGACCGGCAGAAAGATTGCCATCTCCAAACTTGACGAACTCTTCACTGCAGAGGAGCAGATTGCCGGCGCGGAGGCATCCCCTGACATCTCCGGGCTCATCGGACAGTATGCACACGGCAATGAACCGAGCCACCACATCGCATACTTCTATTCTATGCTCGGCCAGCCATGGAAGACTGCGGACCTCGTGCGCAGAATCTGCAGCGAACTCTACACAACCGACGCCGACGGCCTCTCCGGCAACGAGGATGCAGGTCAGATGTCAGCGTGGTACATACTCTCCGCCATGGGCATATACCAGGTCGAACCGGCAGGCGGCAGATTCTTCTTCGGCAGTCCTGTACTCGACAAGGCTGAAATCAGCCTTCCGGAAGGGAAGACATTCACCATCATTGCAAAGAACAACTCCGAAGAGAACAGGTACATTCAGTCAGTGCGCCTCAACGGACGGCCTTACACAAAGAACTGGATAAGCTATGGGGACATCATGGCAGGAGGCATACTCGAATTCGAGATGGGTGCCAAGCACTCTCTCTGGTACTGCTGCAACGAGCCGCAGGAATACATCTGCCAGAGACCGGCTCCCGAACACAGGCTCTTCAGCAACTCAAGCGTAGAAGCCACCATAGCCGAAGTCAGCTCCAAGCTCACCAACCCGCGCCTTGCCTGGATGTTCGCCAACTGCTTTCCCAACACGCTGGACACCACGGTACATTTCAGCGAGGATGACGGCGAGGGCAATCCTGACACCTTCGTTTACACCGGCGACATCCACGCGATGTGGCTTCGCGACTGCGGAGCCCAGGTATGGCCCTACCTTCGCCTTGCCAATGAGGATGCACAAGTGCGCCGCATGCTCGAGGGTACGATACGCCGTCAGCTCAAATGTATATGCATAGACCCGTATGCGAACGCGTTCAATATGGGTCCGACCGGCGGCGAATGGCAGAGCGACAACACCGAAATGGACCCGAACGACCACGAGAGGAAATGGGAAATCGACTCCCACTGCTACCCTATACGCCTTGCATACGGCTACTGGAAGAAGACGGGCGACACATCCGTTTTCGATGCGACCTGGCTCGAGGCTATGGGCAAGATACTCGGCGTACTCCGCGAGCAGCAGCGAAAGGACGGGCTCGGGAGCTACTATTTCACCCGCAACTGCGACCGCCAGTACGATATGAAATGCAACCACGGATACGGCAACCCGGTCAAGCCTTGCGGACTGATAGTTTCTGCATTCCGCCCATCCGACGATGCGACTGTGCTTGACTTCCTCGTTCCTTCCAACTTCTTTGCTGTGACCTCACTCAGAAAGGCGGCTGAGATACTCGAGACCGTCAACGGGGAAAGCGCTATGGCAGAAGAGTGCCGCGCCCTCGCCCTTGAAGTGGAGAACGCACTGCAGGAATATGCAATCGTGGACCATCCTGTATACGGAAAAATCTACGCCTACGAAGTCGATGGCTTCGGCAATCAGTATATGATGGACGACGCCAACGTGCCTTCCCTGCTGGCGATGGCCTACCTCGGCGACGTCCCGGCCGATGACCCTGTATACCGCAATACCCGCCGTTTCGTGCTCAGCGAAGACAACCCATACCGTTTCGGCGGCGCTGCAGGTTTCGGAATCGGAGGCCCGCACATAGGATACGATATGATTTGGCCTATGAGCATAATGATGCGCGCATTCACATCCGACGACGATGCCGAGATTCAGGAGTGCATAATGCAGCTGATGACCACCGATGCCGGCACCGGGTTCATGCACGAATCCTTCCACGTGGACGACCCTCTGGACTACACAAGGTCGTGGTTCGCCTGGCAGAATACCCTCTTCGGCGAACTCATACTCAAGCTCATCGACGACGGCAAGCTCGGGCTCCTGAATGAGATAATCTAAGCTCGGGAATTTTAATTTATTGATTATGAAGCGCTTCGGCCTTATAGGCAAGCCTATATCACATTCCGGAAGTCCGCGCCTTTTCCGGGCAGGCTATCACGGGAAATATGAATACGACCTCATAGAAGCCCCCGACTTCGAGACATCCTGGAAACTCTTCCTCGAGAAGTACGACGGAATCAATGTCACCGCTCCCTACAAGGAACTCGCCTACGCCAGGGCTGACATCGTGAGCGCGGAATGCGAAGCGATAGGTGCGACTAATCTGATAGTCAAGACTCCGGAAGGAATCAAGGCATACAACTCCGACTACTCCTCAATAGCGCTGATGCTGCTGGATGTCCTGAAGGAAAAAACTGTATCCACGGCCCTTGTCGTAGGATGCGGCGGAGCAGGCAAGGCGGCTGTCGTCGCGGCTATGGAAGTGGGACTCAAGACATCCATTGCCAACCGCAACGTGGCGAAGGCTGAAGAGTTCAGCGAACACCTTACAGGAATATTCGGGAAGAAACGCAAGCCTGCAGTGTATTCACTTGAAGATATGCCTGCTGCAGACATAGTGGTATACACCCTCCCGCTTGCCGTTCCCGGAACCGAGCGCTTCAAGGACAGTACAATCATAGAGGCAAACTACAGGGACCCCATACTGAATCACGAGTCCGGAAAAGTCTGGCTGTTGGGACAGGCGGTGAACGGATATGAACTGTTTACCGGAGAAAAGCCCGATGCTCAGGCAATGTCGGACGCACTTAAAGGATAACTATATGTCATTGAACAAAGCAATGCTAATCGGTAACGTCGGGAAAGACCCGGAAATCCGTTATCTCGAACAGAACTCACCCAACTCCGCAAAGAAGGCAACATTCACTCTTGCGACAACAGAAAGATACCGTGACCGCAACGGAGAAACCCGTGAAAGGACCGAATGGCACAACATCGTTGCCTGGAGGAACAATGCAGACATCGTGGAAAGATTCGTACGCAAGGGCACGCAGCTCTACATCGAAGGAAAACTGCGCTCAAGTAGCTGGGACGGTCAGGACGGAGTAAAACATTATACCACAGAAATTTACGTCGATACCCTCCAGCTTCTGGGTCGCCGCGCTGACAATCCGGGAGCCTATCAGGGCACTGCATCGGACATACAGTCGCCAGCCAGGCCTGCAGCTGCTCCGGGATATGCCCCATCGCCTTCCCGAGGACCCGCAGCCGGACAGAGCTCCGAGGCCATAGACATCGACATCCCCGGAGATGACCTTCCGTTCTGAGACCGGGATTCAATAATCTGAAAAAGAGACCGACCCTTGAGGGAGTTAAACCCCAAAAAGTCGGTCTCTTCTATTTATTGAACGGGATCAAGGTCCCGAAGCGATGCACTAAAGATCTTCGAGATTCTCCTTGACCTTCTCTGCCGGAGCTACAAGAATCTCCTGGAATGCCTTCTGGCCTGTTCCCGCAGGGATTGCGTGACCGCAGATCACATTCTCCTTCAGTCCCTCAAGGTAATCTACACGACCGCGGATGGCAGCCTCGGAGAGAACCTTGGTAGTCTCCTGGAAGGATGCGGCCGACATGAAGCTGTTGGTCTTCAGCGCAGCCCTTGTGATACCCTGGAGAACCTGGGTGGCAGTGGCAGGCTTTGCCTCACGAACGGATACAGGCTTGAGTCCCTGACGCTCGAGCGATGAATTCTCGGAGCGAAGTTCCCTTGCAGTGATAATCTCACCTGCATAGTGCTTCTGGGAGTCACCTGCATCGGTTACGAAGAACTTGCCGTAGATATCGTCGTTGGCATCCATAAATGCCCACTTGTCCACGAGTTCCTCCGGGAGGAAGTCAGTGTCACCAGGGTCGTTGATGAGAACCTTCCTCATCATCTGGCGTACGATAATCTCGAAGTGCTTGTCGTTGATCTTCACACCCTGGAGACGGTAAACCTCCTGAACCTCATTTACAATGTACTCCTGAACCTTGATAGGACCGAGTATGTTGAGGAGATCAGTAGGAGAAACCGCACCATCCGACAGACGCATTCCAGCCTTCACATAGTCATTCTCCTGAACGAGAATCTGCTTGGTGGTAGGAATGAAATAATGCTTCTCGGCACCGCTGCGGTGGCGTACGATGACCTCCTGGTTACCTCTCTTGATCTTGCCCATTATAACCTCACCATTGATCTCTGAAACGATCGCAGGGTTGGAAGGATTACGCGCCTCGAAGAGCTCGGTAACTCGAGGGAGACCTCCGGTAATATCGCTTGACTTGCCTATTGCGCGAGGAATCTTGATGATGATGTCGCCGACCTTCACGTCGTCACCGTCATTGACCATCACATGCGCATTTACAGGAAGGTTGTAAGTCTTCTTCACATCCCCGTTCTCGTCGAGAATGGAGATGGCAGGAGTCTTGGTCCTGTCGGTAGAGGTGATGATGACCTTGTCACGGTTGAAGGTATATTCGTCGGCAGCCTCCTCACGGAAGGTGACTCCGTCGATCATGTTCTCGAACCTTGCCTTACCGGCAACCTCGATGATGGTGATTGCATTGTAGGCATCCCACTCGCAGATGAGGTCGCCCTTTGTAACCTTGTCTCCGTCAGCTTTGTGGAGAACTGAGCCATAAGGAACATCATACTGCGAATAGGTGATTCCCGTATTCTCGTCAACGATGCGGAGCTCGGTGGTACGGCTGACAACAACCTTCTCGACGCCGGCGTCGGAAACCCTGTCGATGGTCCTGAGCTCGGTAAATTCGAGCTTGCCATTGTACTTGGAAGTAATGCTGTTGTCCGCAGCCTCACCACCGGCAATACCGCCGGCATGGAAAGTACGGAGGGTCAGCTGAGTACCTGGCTCACCGATGGACTGCGCTGCGATAACGCCGACAACCTCTCCCTGCTCAACCATCCTGGTGGTAGCGAGATTACGTCCGTAGCACTTTGCGCAGACACCCTTGCGGGACTCGCAGGTAAGCACGGAACGTATCTCTACCTGCTCTATAGGAAGGCTCTCTATCAGGGCTGCGGTATCCTCGCGGATTTCCTCGCCGGCCGGGATGATAAGCTCGCCTGTGAGAGGGTTGAATATGTCGTGTACGGAAGTACGTCCGAGAATCCTTTCTCCGAGAGACTCCACAACCTCGTCCTTGCTCTTGATTGCCGTGGCGATAAGGCCCCTGAGAGTACCGCAATCCTCCTCGTTGATGATGACATCGTGTGAAACGTCGACGAGACGGCGGGTAAGGTAACCTGCATCGGCAGTCTTGAGGGCTGTATCGGCAAGACCCTTGCGCGCTCCGTGGGTACCGACGAAGTACTCGAGCACTGTCATTCCCTCCTTCAGGTTGGAGATGACAGGGTTCTCGATAATCTCAGCACCCTGACCGCCGGACTTCTGAGGCTTCGCCATAAGTCCGCGCATACCGCAAAGCTGCTTGATCTGCTGCTTCGAACCGCGGGCACCGGAGTCAAGCATCATATAGACAGGGTTGAATCCCTGGTCTGCAGATGAAATCTGGTCCTCGACTATGTCGGTAAGCTTGTTGTCTATGGATGTCCAAAGGTCGATGACCTTGTTGTAGCGCTCGTTGTTGGTGATGAAACCCTGCTCGAAGTTGAACCTGATATCCTCTACCTGCTTGTAACCGTCCTCAATCATCCTGGTCTTCTCGGCCGGGATGATGACGTCACCGAGGTTGAAGGAAAGTCCACCGCGGAATGCCATCGTATAACCGAGATTCTTGATATCGTCGAGGAACTGGGCCGTACGTGAAACGGAAGTATCCTTGATAACGAGGGAAATCACCTTGCGGAGAGCCTTCTTGGAAAGGATTTCGTTCATATACGGAACCTCATCCGGCACGAGCTGGTTGACCATGATTCGGCCGGCGGTGGTAGCAACCATATGCGTGCCTGCCTCCGGATGGAGCTTGTCCTTAGGGAGACGGACATTGATCTCAGCATGGATGTCGATCGCCTTCTCGTTGAGGGCGATGATAACCTCCTGAGGTCCATAGAAACTCATGTGCTCACCCTTTGCACCCGGACGGATCTTGGTGATGTAGTACAGACCAAGGACCATATCCTGAGATGGCACCGTGATAGGCGCACCGTTGGCAGGATTCAGGATGTTGTGGGAGCCGAGCATAAGAAGCTGGGCCTCGAGTATGGCAGCATTGCCGAGCGGAAGGTGCACAGCCATCTGGTCACCGTCGAAGTCTGCATTGAACGCGGTGCAGGCAAGCGGATGGAGCTGGATAGCCTTACCCTCGATCATCTTAGGCTGGAAGGCCTGGATACCGAGACGGTGAAGTGTAGGCGCACGGTTGAGCAGAACCGGATGTCCCTTCATCACATTCTCTAGAATGTCCCAGATGACAGGGTCCTTGCGGTCCACTATCTTCTTCGCCGACTTTACCGTCTTGACTATGCCGCGCTCGATGAGCTTGCGGATGATGAACGGCTTGTAGAGCTCTGCGGCCATATACTTAGGAAGACCGCACTCGTGCATCTTAAGCTCAGGACCAACGACGATGACAGAACGCGCCGAGTAGTCGACACGCTTTCCGAGGAGGTTCTGACGGAAGCGACCCTGCTTACCCTTGAGCGAGTCGGACAGTGACTTGAGAGCCCTGTTTGCCTCGCTCTTGACTGCGTTGGACTTCTTCGAGTTGTCGAAGAGGGAATCCACAGCCTCCTGGAGCATACGCTTCTCATTTCTGAGGATGACTTCAGGAGCCTTGATCTCTATAAGCCTCTTGAGTCGGTTATTCCTGATGATGACCCTTCTGTAAAGGTCGTTGAGGTCAGATGTTGCGAAACGGCCGCCATCGAGAGGAACGAGAGGACGGAGATCCGGAGGAGTGACAGGGATGACCTTCATAATCATCCACTCAGGGCGGTTGACGCCCTTTGACTCCTGGAACCACTTCACTACGCTGAGCCTCTTGAGGTTCTCGGCCTTCCTCTGCTGCGAAGTCTCTCCGACCATCGCCGCGCGGAGCTGCCTTGCAAGCTCATCCACATCAATCTCGCAAAGGAGGTCATAGATGGCCTGCGCGCCCATTCCTGCCTTGAACTTTGCAGGATCGTCATCAGCAAGAGAAGCATTCTCAGGGAAGCGGTTGCAGATCTCGAGGTATTCCTCCTCTGAAAGGAGGTCATACTTGTGGAGACCCGAATCGCCAGGATTCACCACGATATACTTCTCATAATATATGACAGATTCAAGACTCTTCGCCTTGACGCCGAGCAAAGCGGCAATCTTGTTAGGAGCTGACTTGAAGTACCAGATGTGCGCAACAGGAACGGTGAGCTCGATGTGGCCCATCCTCTCCCTGCGCACCTTCTTCTCAGTTACCTCGACACCGCAACGGTCGCAGACAATGCCACGATAGCGGATTCTCTTGTACTTACCGCAGTGGCACTCATAGTCCTTGGTCGGACCGAAGATCTTCTCACAGAACAGACCGTCACGCTCAGGCTTGTAAGTCCTGTAATTTACTGTCTCAGGCTTGAGCACCTCACCGGAAGACCTCTCTTTGATGTCTTCCGGAGAAGCAAGCGAAATGCTGATTCTGTCGAAATTGCTTTTAACCTTATTTTCTTTGTTAGTAGGCATATTCCCAAGTAAAAATCAATCAGTGTGAGTAACTATTAGTCCAATGTAACCTTGAGACCGAGACCTCTGAGTTCGTGGAGCAATACGTTGAGGGACTCAGGAATGCCAGGAGTAGGCATAAGGTCGCCCTTGACAATTGCTTCGTAAGTCTTGGAACGTCCCACGACATCGTCGGACTTCACCGTCAGAATCTCCTGGAGGACATTTGCAGCACCGAAGGCCTCGAGTGCCCAGACCTCCATCTCTCCAAACCTCTGACCTCCGAACTGGGCCTTACCGCCGAGAGGCTGCTGGGTAATGAGAGAGTAAGGACCGATGCTGCGGGCGTGCATCTTGTCGTCGACCATGTGGCCGAGCTTGATCATATAGATGACACCCACGGTCGCAGGCTGGTCGAACCAGTCACCTGTACCTCCGTCGCGGAGATAGGTCTTGCCATAGCGCGGAACACCCGCCTTGTCGGTGTACTCGGAAATCTCGTCAAGCGATGCACCGTCGAAAATAGGGGTGCTGAACTTGAGACCGAGTTCCTTGCCCGCCCAACCGAGGACAGTCTCATATATCTGTCCGAGGTTCATACGGGAAGGCACACCGAGAGGGTTGAGGACGATGTCCACCGGTGTACCGTCGGAAAGGAACGGCATATCCTCAGCGCGTACAATCTTCGCAACGATACCCTTGTTTCCGTGGCGGCCAGCCATCTTGTCACCGACGGTGATCTTACGTTTCTTGGCCACATAGACCTTGGCAAGCTTCATCACTCCGTTAGGGAGTTCGTCACCGATCTTGATTTTGTCGATGAGCCTCTTGTACCTTGCCTCAACCTCCTTGCGTGCAATGCAGAAGTTGTTGATAAGGTCACGGATAAGTGCATTGGCAGTCTTGTCGGAAGTCCACTTTGACGAATTTATGTTCGCGTAGTCGATATTCCTGAGATCCTCAGCTGTGATGGTCTTGCCCTTAGGCAGCACTTCCACACCGTAAAGGTCGCTGATACCTGCGCTCTTATGGTTGTCCGTGAGGGTTGCAAGCTTCTCGATGAGAAGATTGAACAGCTTGCCAACCTCGATGTTGAGGTCTTCCTCCGCCTTGTCTATCTTGGCCTTGAGCTCTGCGCGTGCACCCCTCTTGTTATCCTTGGCAGCCTTCGAATAGAGGGCGGTCTTGATGATGGTACCGCTCAGGGACGGGTTGGCCTTGAGTGAAGCGTCTTTCACCTCACCGGCCTTGTCGCCGAAGATTGCGCGGAGAAGTTTCTCTTCCGGAGACGGATCGCTCTCACCCTTAGGGGTAATCTTACCGATCATGATGTCGCCCGGTTCGATATGGGCACCGATGCGGATGATACCATCCTCGCCGAGATCCTTGGTCGCATCCTCGCTTACGTTAGGAATGTCGGATGTGAGTTCCTCTGCACCGCGCTTGGTGTCGCGAACCTCGGTGATGTACTCGTCCACATGTACGGAAGTGAGGATATCCCAGCGCACCATCCGCTCGGAAAGTACGATGGCGTCCTCATAGTTGTAACCCTTCCAAGGCATGAATGCAACCTTGAGGTTTCTTCCGAGAGCGAGCTCGCCGTCCTGGGTCGCATAACCCTCGGTCAGCACCTGGCCCTTGACTACCTTGTCACCCTTGCGGACGATAGGCTTGAGGAGTATGGTGGTACTCTGGTTGGTCCTGCGGAAGATAGGAAGCTTGTATACGGAGACCTCAGGAGAGAAGCTTACGAACTTCTCCTCGTCGGTGCGGTCATACCTGACGTGAATCTCGTTGGCATCGACATATACGACTTCTCCCGAACGGTCAGCGATAACCTGGGTCCTGGAATCCAGGCAGACCCTCTCCTCGAGTCCTGTACCTACGATAGGAGCCTCAGGATTGAGAAGCGGAACCGCCTGCCTCATCATGTTCGCTCCCATGAGTGCACGGTGGGCATCATCGTGCTCGAGGAACGGAATGAGGGAAGCCGCAACGGATGCAATCTGGTTAGGAGCAACATCCATATAATTGACTTCCTCCTTGGAAACGACAGGGAAATCTGCCTCGAGACGGCACTGTATCCTCTCGTCGAGAATATTGCCGTCCTTGTCGAGATTGATCTTTGCAAGCGAGATTGTCTGGTTTTCCTCTTCCTCGGCGCTCATATAGTGCCATCCTTCGGAAGACAGGTCAACCTTGCCGTTCTCCACCTTGCGGTAAGGAGTCTCGATGAATCCGAGATCATTGATTCTCGCGTAAACGCAGAGTGAGGAGATGAGACCGATGTTCGGACCTTCCGGGGTCTCAATAGGGCAGAGACGGCCGTAGTGGGTATAGTGTACGTCCCTGACCTCGAAGCCGGCCCTGTCTCTGGAGAGACCGCCAGGTCCGAGTGCGGAAAGACGACGCTTGTTCGTGATCTCTGAAAGCGGGTTTGTCTGGTCCATGAACTGGGAGAGCTGGCTCGTTCCGAAGAATGAGTTGATCACGGAAGAGAGAGTCTTCGCGTTGATGAGCTCGGTAGGAACAAACTGCTCGCTGTCGCGGACATTCATCCTCTCGCGTATGGTACGTGCCATCCTTGAGAGACCGACACTGAACTGGTTTGCAAGCTGCTCGCCCACGGTCCTGATACGCCTATTGCTCAGATGGTCGATATCATCGACTGCTGCCTTCTCATTGATGAGACGGACAAGGTAACGGATAATCTCGATGATGTCAGTCCTTGTGAGAACCTTCACGTCGTCATCTATGGAAAGAGACAGCTTCTTGTTGAGACGGTACCTTCCCACATCACCAAGGTCGTACCTCTTCTCCGAGAAGAAGAGCTTGTCAATGACGTCACGGGCAGTTGCCTCATCAGGCGGCTCAGAATTGCGGAGCTGCTTGTAGATATAGTTGATTGCCTCGGTCTCAGTATTGGTCGGGTCTTTCTGGAGAGTATTGAAGATAATCTCAAACTCCTTTGCGTCAGCTTCTTCCTTCTGGATGAGTATGGTCTTGACATCCTCAGCCTCGGCAAGTCTGGCAATGATTTCCTCATTGAGAATCTCTCCGCGGTCTACGATCGGTTCAGTCCTCTCTACCGGGATGACCTCTCCCGTATCCTCATCCACGAAGTCCTCAACCCAGGTCTTGAGCACCTTGGCTGCAAGCTTGCGTCCCTGGAACTGCGCGAGGTTCTCAGCATTTGCCTCCACCTCGTCAGCAAGTCCGTAGATATCGATTATATCCTTGTCACTGCTATATCCGATAGCGCGCAGAAGAGTAGTGACAGGGAGTTTCTTCTTTCGGTCAATGTAGGCGAACATGACATTGTTGATGTCAGTTGCAAACTCGATCCATGAACCCTTGAACGGGATTATCCTGGCAGAATAGAGTTTAGTGCCGTTCGCATGCTGGCTCTGGCCGAAGAACACGCCTGGAGACCTGTGGAGCTGCGACACGATGATACGCTCCGAGCCGTTGATAATGAATGTACCTCCTGGAGTCATATAAGGGACATTGCCCAGATATACGTCCTGTACCTTCGTCTCAAAGTCCTCGTGCTCAGGGTCGCTGCAGGAAAGGCGGAGTTTGGCCTTGAGGGGAACCTGATATGTCACGCCCCTTTCAAGGCATTCCTCTATGGAGTACTGCGGCGGATCGATGAAATAGTCGATGAATTCGAGCTTGTAATTGTTCCTCGTATCTTCGATAGGGAAGACCTCCTGGAAAACCTTGTAAAGACCCTCGTTACGCCTGTTCTCAGGGGTAGTCTCGAGCTGGAAAAAGTCCTGGAACGACTTCAGCTGAACTTCGAGCAGGTCAGGATATTCAAGGAGAATTTTAGAGGACGCGAAAGAGATTCGCTTTGCTGTAGTCTTTTTTGACATTTTCTGCCTTGTATGGTAAGAAATACAATTTTACGATAAAAAGGTTTAGGGCCAATTGGGGCCCTAAACCTGAATTTCAAACCCCATGGAGGGGAAAGGCGAAGTTATTTAACCTCAACCTCGGCACCAGCCTCTTCGAGAGCTGCCTTGAGAGCCTCAGCCTCAGCCTTGGAAACCTTCTCGCGAACAACTGCGTCCGGAGCCTTGTCAACGAGCTCCTTAGCCTCCTTAAGACCAAGACCGCAAGCTTCCTTAACAGCCTTAACGACCTGAAGCTTAGCCTGTCCTGCGGACTTAAGGATCACGGTGAACTCAGTCTGCTCAGCCTCAGCAGCTGCTGCTGCAGGACCTGCTACTGCTACCTGTGCTACTGCTGGCTCGATGCCGTACTCGTCCTTGAGTATCTGTGCGAGCTCCTGAACTTCCTTTACAGTGAGGTTTACCAACTCTTCTGCAAGAACTTTGATGTCTGCCATATTGTTTATCTTTTAAAATTGTTGTTATTATTCTTCTGATTTCTTTTCCTCGATAGTCTTGAGGAGTCCGGCAATCTTCTGTCCGGCAGCCTGCTGGAGCATAAGGACGATGTCTGCAATCATCTCCTCGCGAGACTTGATGTTTACGAGGGTGTTGAGATGCTCGGCACCGAGGTATGCACCGCTCTCGACAAGATAAGCGGCCTTGAGAACCGGCTTAGGCATGTCTGCATCCTGGCACTTCTTTATAAGCTTTGCAGGAGCATTGGCTACGGTGGTGTACATGATTGCCGTAGGGCCTTCGAGAGCCGGGCAGATTGCTGCCATGTCCTCGTTACCGGTAGCAAGCACTGCCTTGTGGAAGAAAGTGTTCTTTACTACGCTGAGGATTATATTCCTCTCGAAGCACTCACGACGGAGCTTTGAAGTCTGTTCAGCATTGAGACCTGCAATATCCACGATGTAGAAATTAGGATACTCCTGGAGCTGTGCTGAAATAGATTCAAGTATCTGGACTTTTACTTCTTTTCTCATAATATTTGAACTTTATTTTTCAGCGCCACCCTGGAGAGACTTGATATCTACGGTGATACCGCGGCTCATAGTAGTGCAGATTGAAATACCCTGGAGATAAGTACCCTTGAGTGTCTGTGGCTTGAGCTTGATGACCTCATTGATAAGGGCGGAGGCATTCTCCTGAATAGCCTGTGCAGAGAAGGAAGCCTTTGCAACAGCAGCGTGGATAATACCGGTCTTGTCAACCTTGAAGTCGATCTTACCTGCCTTCACGTCCTTGACAGCCTTGGCAACATCCATAGTCACCGTACCTGTCTTAGGGTTAGGCATAAGTCCGCGAGGACCGAGTATACGGCCGATAGCGCCGACCTTTGCCATTACGGAAGGAGTACAGATGATGACATCAACGTCAGTCCAGCCACCCTTGATCTTATCGATATACTCGTCGAGACCTACATAGTCGGCGCCGGCAGCAGTTGCCTCGTCAACTTTGTCAGGAGTACAGAGTACGAGAACGCGTACGGTCTTACCTGTTCCGTTAGGAAGGGTAACGACGCCACGGATCATCTGGTTGGCCTTGCGAGGATCCACGCCGAGGTTGATGTGAACCTCAACCGAAGAATCGAACTTGGTGAAGGTGATCTCCTTTACGAGTTCGCACGCCTCAGAGAGCGTATACTGCTTGGCAGAGTCGACCTTGCCGGCTACTGCCTTCTGGTTCTTGGTAAGTTTTGCCATAATGCGTGCGCTTTTTAGAGATCTGCAGGGAATTCACCCTCGACCTTGATACCCATACTTCTTGCAGTACCAGCCACCATTGACATCGCTGACTTCAGAGTGAAGCAGTTGAGGTCCGGCATCTTGTTCTCGGCGATAGCCTTGACCTGATCCCAGGTGATGGTTGCAACCTTATTTCTGTTAGGTTCCGCTGATGCAGTCGTAATCTTAGCTGCCTCCTTGAGCTGGATAGCTACAGGCGGCTGCTTAACCTCGAATGTGAATGACTTGTCTTCGTAAACGGTGATGACAACAGGAAGTATCTTTCCTGCGCTCTCCTGAGTACGTGCATTGAACTGCTTGCAGAAGTCCATTATGTTCAGACCCTTTGAACCGAGGGCCGGACCAACCGGAGGTGAAGGATTTGCTGCAGCAGCCTTGATCTGGAGTTTGATGAATCCAGCAATTGCTTTTGCCATAATGCGTTATTCTTTTGTTACTTGTGTAAAGTTGAGTTCGAGCAGGGTCTTCCTGCCGAAGATCATAACCATGACCTTGAGCTTATTGCGGTCTTCCACAACTTCTTCGACGGTACCGTTGAATCCGCTGAAAGGACCGTCTGTAATCTTTACGGCCTCTCCTGCGGCGAAGTCTATGATCGTATCGATCTCCTTCTCCGTGCTCTCATCCTGCTGGCCAAGAATTCTCCTGACCTCATCTTCACGGAGAGGCATAGGCGTACGTGAGGCCTTGCTTTCTGTGAGGAATCCGGACATGTGGGGAACCTCATTGCGGATGATATACTGGAGTTCACCGGTCAGGTCTGCCTGAATAAGAACATAGCCGGGATAGAGGAGCCTTTCAGTGCAGACTCTCTTACCATCTCGGATCTTGTAAACTTTTTCAGTAGGGAGAAGAATCTGATCGACAAGATTCTGGAAACCACAACGTTCCACCTCCTTCACGAGGTACTCCATTGCTTTTTTCTCCTTGCCGCCGGCAGCTCTCAGCACATACCAGTTCTTTTTGCTTTCGCTCATTGTGAGATATGTGTTACAAAGAGTAGATCAGCGTCATCAGCTTCTGGAAAACGAAGTCCATGCAGAAGACGACCAAAGCAAGTATTACAGAAGCCACCATCACAAGGATAGCGGAACTCTGCAGCTTGCTCCAAGACGGCCATGAAACCTTCTTGGTCAACTCTACATAAGACTCTTTAAGATAGTTAATGAACTTTCTCATCTTTACTGTTAATGGACACTGCCGGGTGGAAGCGATTGGCAATGTCTGTTCAACATAATCAAATCGTAACCTTTGATTTAGCAGGGGAAGCAGGATTCGAACCCACATCGACGGTTTTGGAGACCGCTGAACTACCCTTGTTCTATTCCCCTAAAAAAGTGGGCGTCGGGTAGGACACCCACTCTGAATATTATTGATTGTCTGAATTAGTCAACAATCTTGGTTACCTGACCTGCACCTACGGTACGTCCACCCTCGCGGATTGCGAAACGGAGACCCTCGTTGAGTGCTACAGGGTAGATGAGCTCTACGGTGATAGTTACGTTATCGCCAGGCATTACCATCTCTACTCCCTCTGGAAGAGTGATCTCACCAGTGATGTCGAGAGTACGGAGGAAGAACTGAGGACGATAGTGGTTGTGGAATGGAGTATGACGACCACCCTCATCTTTCTTGAGGACATAGATCTCAGCCTGGAACTTGTTGTGCGGATGGATTACACCTGGGTGTGCAAGCACCTGACCACGCTTGATCTCCTTCTTGTCGATACCACGGAGGAGGATACCTACGTTATCACCAGCCTCACCCTCGTCGAGGATCTTGCGGAACATCTCGACACCGGTAACGACAGAGTTCTTAGGCTCCTCACCGAGACCTACGATCTCGACAGCGTCACCTACGTGAACGACACCTGTCTCGATACGGCCGGTAGCAACGGTACCACGACCTGTGATGGAGAAGATGTCCTCGATAGGCATAAGGAATGGCTTCTCGTTATCACGTGGAGGAAGCGGAATATACTCGTCAACTGCATTCATGAGCTCCATTACCTTCTCCTCGTACTGAGGATCGCCGTTGAGCGCACCAAGTGCGGAACCGCGGATAACAGGAGCATCGTCGCCGTCGAAGTTGTAGAAGGAAAGAAGGTCACGAACCTCCATCTCCACGAGGTCGATCATCTCAGGATCGTCAACGATATCCACCTTGTTGAGGAATACGACGATTCTTGGGACGTTCACCTGGCGTGCGAGAAGGATGTGCTCGCGGGTCTGAGGCATAGGACCGTCAGTAGCGGCAACCACAAGGATTGCACCATCCATCTGAGCGGCACCTGTAACCATGTTCTTCACATAGTCGGCGTGGCCCGGGCAGTCAACGTGTGCATAGTGACGCTTCTCGGTCTGATACTCTACGTGAGCGGTGTTGATTGTGATACCGCGCTCCTTCTCCTCAGGTGCGTTGTCGATCTGGTCGAAGGACTTAACCT
>JAEDEB010000043.1 GCA_016293535.1 Bacteroidales bacterium
CCCTGATTTCGATGGATATGCAGCCAACTACAGGATAGCGGAATATCCGGAGTCCATTTCACAGGAGCAGGCCAGGGAGGCTGTCCGCAGGGAGAACCGTCTGGAGTGTGCGATGGAAGGGGAGCGCTTTTTTGACCTTGTCCGCTGGGGAATCGCCGCCGAAGTGATGAACAAGTTCTTCGAGTGTGAGAAGGACAACAGAGTCTATTACGAGGGTGTTTCTTTCACCGCAGGAAAGGATGAGTATCTGCCAATCACCAACAACCAGTACAAATTCTCTGGACGCAACTATGTTCAGAATCCAGGATATGGCAAATTCTAAATGATATGATGAACCGCATAATTACAGCAGTAGCAACTTTGTTCGTGTGCAGCCTTCAGATGCCTGCGCAGACGCTTGAGGTCCAGCACCTTGCCAACAATAACGCCATAGTGCGCTTTTCTCCGAATCAGGAGGCACGCTATCTTCTGATTCCTATCGAGGAGAAGTCGCCCGAGTCTGACATCAAGGTCATCTGCGGCAATTCCCTTGTCCGCACTCTCAATGTCCATCTGGCCTTTGACAGGGTTGATTATTATGTCCCGCTCGACCTTCAGGAATGGAAGGGCGAGGACGTCAAGCTTCTCATACATCTTCCTGTGGACCGTACGAACGGCCGTGAACAGCAGAGCGAAATCTGCTGGAGCAAGATGTTTCTCTCAGACAGTTACGCCAAGGATAACAGGGAGAAGTTCCGTCCGTCATACCACCACAGCCCTGAATATTGCTGGATGAACGACCCGAACGGAATGTTCTACCTGAACGGTGAATGGCATCTCTATTACCAGTGGGGCCCTTACGGCTCAGTGTGGAACAATATGAGCTGGGGACATTCGGTCAGCCGTGACCTCATCAACTGGGAACACCGCAATCCTGTCCTGATGCCGGATGCACTCGGCGCCATCTTCAGCGGTTCCTGCGTAGTGGACCACAATAACACTGCCGGTTTCGGGAAGGATGCTGTGATTGCCCTTTATACCAGCGCAGGCGACGTTCAGAGCCAGTCTCTCGCATATTCCCTTGATGGCGGAAACTCCTTTACCAAATATGAAGGAAACCCAATCCTCACCTCCGACATCGTGGATTTCCGTGACCCGAACGTTTTCTGGAATGACGAGATAGGCAAATGGAATCTCATTCTTGCCTGCGGCCAGGAGATGAGGATTTACAGCTCCGACAATCTTGTCGACTGGACCGAGGAGTCCCGTTTCGGAAAGAGCTACGGCTGCCACGAAGGCGTCTGGGAGTGTCCAGACCTCTTCAAGCTTCCTGTGGAGGGAAGTGACGAGGAGAAGTGGGTGCTTTTCTGCAACATCAATCCCGGCGGACCTGCCGGCGGTTCTGCAACACAGTATTTCATAGGTGATTTCGACGGAAGCAGGTTCACCGTCGATGAGGTGGACCGTTATCTGGATGGAAAGGCCCTGTGGCAGGATTACGGCAAGGACCATTATGCAGCGGTTTCTTTCTACGGTGCTCCTGACTCCCGTCACACGATGATTGCCTGGATGTCCAACTGGGAGTATGCCAACATAGTTCCTACCACGCAGTTCCGCAGCGCCAACACTATCGCCAGAGATCCTTTCCTTTACAAGGCCGGGGACAGGATTTACCTTGGAAGCCGTCCTGCACCCGAGTACAATGCCGCCGGCCTGGACAAGACAGTCAAAATCAGCGGTTCCTGCACCGTGACTCTGTCCAACGACAAGGGCGAGGAATTCGTCATCGTATATGACCAGAAGGCGATGACCCTCAGCTGCGATCGCAGCAGAAGCGGTATCACCGACTTCTCCCAGCATTTCGACCGGGTGGCTGTCGCTCCAGTTCACCGGAAGATTACTTCGCTGAGGATATTCATCGACAACTCCAGCGTGGAAGTCTTCGCTAACGGCGGAGAGGTCTGCCTCACCAGTCTGGTATTCCCCGATTCACCATTCAATTCATTGACAATCAGTAAATAATGAAATCAAAAATAACCGCTTCAGTCACTGTGATGCTTGCCTTCTTCACGATGGGTTTCGTGGATCTGGTCGGCATAGCAAGCAATTATGTTCAGAAGGACCTGGCTCTTGCTGATTCCCAGGCCAATATCCTTCCCTCCCTCGTTTTCTTCTGGTTCCTCATCTTCTCCGTTCCGACCGGAATGCTGATGAACAGGATAGGCAGGAAGAACACCGTGCTCCTTTCAATCGCTATCACAGCAGTTTCGCTTATCATACCGATTTTCGCATCCAGTTATCCGGTGATGCTCGTAAGCTTCTCGCTCCTCGGAATAGGCAATGCGATCATGCAGACTTCCCTCAATCCTCTGGTCAGCAATATAGTCAGCGGCGACAAGCTGGCTTCCACCCTTACTTTCGGCCAGTTCGTGAAGGCAATCGCTTCTTTCATGGCTCCGTACATCGCAATGTGGGGCGCGACTGCAGCCATTCCTTCTCTCGGACTGGACTGGAGGGTGCTTTTCCCTATATATGCTTTGATAGCGATACTCGCTGCACTGCTGCTCGGCATAGTCAGGATCGACGAGGCGCCTGCAGATGCGCAGGCATCCGGTATCTTCGGCTGCCTCAAGCTTCTCGGAAAGCCTTTCGTGCTGCTCTGCTTCCTCGGCATTATGTGCCACGTGGGCATAGACGTTGGTACCAATACGACTGCGCCTAAGATCCTTATGGAGCGCCTGCAATTCTCGCTGGACAATGCCGCGTTCGCTACTTCCCTTTACTTTATTTTCCGTACCATTGGCTGTTTCAGCGGTTCATACATACTCCGCAAGGTCAGCAACAGGCTTTTCTTCGGGATATCGGCGCTTCTCATTCTCGCTGCTATGATAGGCCTCGCCGTCGTGGCCCAGCCTCAGTCCCACATCTTCATCTATGTGATGATCGCTATGATCGGCTATGGCAATTCCAATATCTTCTCGATCATTTTCTCGCAGGCTCTGCTTCACGAGCCGGAGCGTCAGAATGAGGTCAGCGGCCTGATGATCATGGGCCTGTTCGGCGGAACGGTGTTCCCTCTGCTTATGGGCTTCGCTTCCGATCTTATCGGCACCCTCGGCGCTGTGCTCGTGATGATGGTCGGCGCAATATATCTTTCTTTGTTTACATTTAAAATCAGCAGGTAATATTATGGCTAGCAATTGTGATATCAAGGGTGATTATATAGTTGGTCTGGGAGAGATTCTTTTCGACTGTCTGCCTGATGGAAAGAAACTGGGCGGCGCTCCTGCAAACTTCGCTTATCACGTCAGCAATTTCGGACTCAATGGCCTTGCCGTCTCTGCGATAGGCAAGGATGAGGATGGTCTCAGAATCAAGGAGGAACTCAAGCCGCGCGGTCTGAAATTCCATCTCGAGGAGGTGGATTATCCTACCGGTACGGTGCAGGTGTCACTTTCCGGGAACGGTATCCCTCAGTATGACATCTGTCAGGGTGTGGCCTATGACAATATCCCATGGACTCCGGAGATCGAGCAGATTGCAAAGCAGACCCGCGGCGTGTGCTTCGGCTCTCTTGCCCAGCGCAATGCAGTGAGCCGCAAGACCATTCAGAGGTTCCTCGACACTATGCCTCCTGTCGGTACCATCAAGGTGTTTGACATCAACCTTCGTCAGAACTGGTATTCCAGGGAACTGATAGAGGAGTCACTGAGAAGGTGCAACGTGCTGAAACTGAACGATGAGGAAATATGCACCGTTTCGAATCTCCTCGGTCTGAAGAAAATATCCGCGAGAAATGCGGCTTCAGCCGATGACGCCCCTCTCCAGCTCGTGGATTTCGAGGATCAGTGTCGCGCTATCATGAAAAAGTATGATCTTCAGATGCTCATTCTCACTTGCGGAGTTCACGGTTCCTATGTCTTCTACGAAGATGGCAAGTCCTCATTCCAGCCTACTCCGAAGGTTGAGGTGGCCGATACCGTCGGGGCCGGCGATTCCTTCACGGGCGCCTTCGTGGCGAGCATATTCAAAGGCGATTCCGTCGAGGACGCCCACAGGAAGGCTGTTGCCGTATCTGCTTTCGTATGCACTCAGAACGGAGCCATGCCTGCGGTTCCTGCTGAGTTGATAGGCTAGTCTCCCTTCAGCAGCTTGCGCGGATAACTCAATTCTTTTTCGCAAGATACTCTATTGCATATACCGGCCAGCGTGGAACCTTCCTTATGTTTGTGCGTACAGCCGGTATATCGCAAAGCAGGAAGATTGCAGCGAGGGCGAGTGCGAACCAGATGACATAGCCGTACACCTGCTTTATTGTCACCATCATCATTGAGTGAAGGAAGTTCTGGCCTATGTACCCGGCCAAATCGAAGTGAGCCATATCCAGCCTGGTAGGCGTAAGATATTGTCCGTAACTTATCATATTGTCGTTCATCAGATTCGAGAATATGCCGGTGTAGATTCCGAAGCCTGCGGCTCCCGCCAGATACATGTGCAGTGTGTTGAATATGAACAGGCCCATGAAAAACTGTTCAAGACTGGGCACAGATTCGTTCAGGGCCCACATCAGAGCAGGGGATAGCACGCCATAGGCAAAGCCCCTCAGGAATATCGCCGGCCTGTACTGTTCGATATTTACGTTCATATCCAGGGTGAAGTACATCAGCATGCCATAGAAGGCAATGCAGATAAAGGCGATTCCGAAGAGTTTCCATATTTTCCATTTCCTGACTTTCAGCCAATAGAGGTCCAGCAGGATGCCGGCATACATTCCCGGAAGAGCCCACATGAACTGAGCCTCCTTGGTCGGTTCCTCCAGGCTCAGGACTTCGCTGTAAAGTATCTCTTCCATTGTGTGCTCCGCGCCCAAGGCAAGTTCGGCAAAGAAGGTGACAATGAGAATGGGCACGACATTGCGGAGCGTGAACAGACTGAGTTCGACATAGGGGTAACGGTAGTGATGAAGACGGTAGAGCACCATGCCGAGAAGAACCATGGCGGCAGCTATCAGAAGACGGATGCGCAAACTGTCAAGCCACATCAGATAGTCGCCATACACCACAATGTATGACAGTGTCAGCATAAGGCCGCATATAAGCAACCCTCCCTGAAAGTCTATGCCCTTGAGCGACATCCTCTGGGGCATCGGGCAGAACGGGCGGCAGAAAACGATTTGCGTGAGAAGTACGAACGACATTGTGCCTATGGTGAAGACATGCATCATCTGCCAGGTGAAGTGATGCCCGAACCAGGCGGCAAGCCAGCCGCTGCCTTCTATGGCAGTGAGCAGTATGATGTGGAGCACGGGAAAGAATGCAGCAAAGTCACGCTTTGGTGTAATCCAGGTCTGTATATTGCTCATACACTCGAAAGTGCCCTGTATCTTGGCCATGCCCGCTATGAAGCAAGCCACCGCGAGCACGGGCATTGACTGGCAATGCATGGTCAGCAGATTGCATGCTCCGAGAATTGTTGCAGAGCCGCAGAGAAGCTGCCGGTTGGTGAAGCGGAACTTCATGCGGAAAAGCATCGGAAAGTAAACTGCCATCCCCGCAAGGGTGGAATACATCAGGAAAAGCACGTCCTCCATCATCAGGTTTGTGGTCCCGCGTATGCCCTCCATCGCACCGAGATACACGCCACCGCCGAACTGAAAGCAAAAGGCGGTCAGAACGTATATCCATGGCTGGATACGGCGGGGTACCCAGCCTTTCATCATAGGCATCGAAAACCCTTCTGCCGGAGGAGGTCCGCCGGCGCTTTTCATGAAAAATTCAGTCAGCTGTCCCATTTCCTATCACTCCTTCACGACACATTCCACATTGTAGCCACCCTTCAGCATGCTTACGTCACTGCTTGCGTCGAGTCTGATGCGTACGGTGACACGCTGTTCGACTTTCACGAAATTGCCTGTCGCATTGTCGACGGGAATAAGAGAGAATGCGCTGCCGGTAGCATCTGATATGCGCTCCACCGTGCCGGTATATTTCACACCCGGAACTGCGTCGGCTTCAATCTCCACTCTGTTGCCGACCTTGACGTGGGGCAGCTGGCTTTCCTTGTAGTTCGCTTCGACCCAGCGTTCGTTCTCGTCCACTATGTTCACCAGTGTCTGACCCGGATTGACAAGCTGTCCCGGATGTATGTCCTTCTTGCCGACAGTTCCGTCGCAGCTGGCAATGACGTAGCAATAGGATAGATTCAGACGGGCAAGATCGACAGCGCGGCGGGCCATTTCTATGCTCTGTTCGGAAACGGAGAACTGATGGCCCTGCTCGGTTACGACAGCCGACTGCATCTGGCGTGAACGTACCGCCTGATCGTATGCGGCCTTTGCGCTCAGATAAGCCGTGTGAACCTTGTCATATTCCTGACGGGTGACTGCATCCTGACCGAGAAGGTTCTTGAAACGCGTGTCCTCTCTCATCGCGTTTTCCATCTGGACCCGTGCAGCTTCGATGCCGGCCTCCGTGACGGCCATGCTCGTCTTGGTCGTGACGATGCTGCTTGCCGTGCCCTTCGAACCCTGTTCGGCTCTCAGAAGGTCTGTCTCGGCCTGAGCCAGCCTCAGGCGGAACTCGGCATCCTCTATGATCACAAGTGTGTCTCCCTTCCTTACCGGCTGGAAATCGCTGAAGCGCACTTCGCGGATAAAACCCTGCACGCGGCAGCTCTGAGGCACGATATTCTGGCAGACACGTGCGTTGTCCGTGAATTCTCCTTTGCCCAGGTGCACGAACTGTCTGATTGCGTAAACGGCTCCGCCCAAAAGACAAAGCACAATGAGAGCATTATATAAATAGGTGTGTATCTTGTTCTTTTCCATTTCCTTGTAATTATTAGAAGATTGCTATAAGGTATTTGTTGAGTATTTGAGTTTGCAGAAATTGTACAGCATTGCGATACGGGCGTTGACAAGCTCCATTTCGGCGGAAAGTTTCATGTTGGAAGCGTCGACCATGTCTGTAAGGAGAGCAAGGTCATTCTGATAGCGCTTTTGCACCACTGAATAATTCTGCTGTGCGAGTTCCACCTGTTTCTGCTGTGTCTTCACCTCGGTGCAGGATGTCAAAAGATTGGTGTAGTCGGCTTGCACTGCAGTTTCAACCTGCTCCTGTACCAGCGCGACCGTTTCCATGGATTGCCTCTGTTCCAGACCGGCCTTGCGTATGTTGTGTCTGTTTTTCCAGAGACTGCCAAGATTGAATTTCACCCCTATCCCGACAAACCATACGTTCACGTTGCAGTCTTTAGGAATGAGGTCTTGGGTGTAGGGACCGAAGAGATGGTTTTCCGCAACTATTGCTATCGAAGGCAGGGATTCCGCCCTGACTTGCTTCATTTTCTCTTCCGCAAGATTTGCGGCTATCCTTGCCTGACGTATTCCAAGGTTGTTGTCAGCCGCGCTCTGTTGCCAGGTCTCCCGTCCAGCGATTGCGGAGAGCGAATTCATTTCTGTCTCAAGTTCATTCTTGTCCGGAGACAGCAGCGTGTTCTCCGGCAGATGAAGCATCGTGACCAGCTGATGATTGATGATGGCTGAAGCGTCCCTGAGCTTTGTCAGTGTGAGTTCGAGACTCTGTAACTGGAATTCATATCGTGTGATGTCATTCTGCAGAACCGTTCCTTCTCCGCGGCGGGCTTTCATATGCTCAAGTTCCTGGCGGGTCAGTGCGATATTCTGTCGGACAACCTCGGCCTGATTGTCCAGCTTGCAGATGTCGAGATAATAACCAGTCAGCAGCAGACGTATCTCCTGACGGTTCTTCTCCACATCGAGTTCAGCCATCTCCCTGCCCAGTCCGGCCATACGTATGCCCGAACGGATTGCACCGCCGGCATACAGCACCTGTGACACCTGGGCGGTAAAGCTGTTTCCCCAGTGGGGAGTATCCTGTTTGCCGTTTTCTATGGGAACCGTTCCCACGCCGGGGACGATGTAATCCGTCGTTCCGCTGGCCGAAAAGCCTCTGGACAGCATGAATGCGTTGCCAGTATAACTGCCCTGGAGGCTCAGGTCCACACTCGGCAGCATAGCTGACTTGGCCGCTGCAACGCCCTCGTCGGCGGCCTGGAGAGCCACCTCGCTTATTCTCATCCTCTGACTCTGACGGTCGGCCAGGTCATAGAGTTCCGTGAGGGTCATCGTCTGTACAGACCACTCCTGAGCAGATATCTGCACACAAAAAAAACCTTTGGCTATCACGGTGACAGCCAAAGCGTAACAAGCCACAAATCTGTTCATTATAGTTTTCCTTTAACCTTTTGTTCCTGCTCATTCCCTCGGAAATACTAATAATGAACTTGGAGTACGGACAGCATGGAATCTGCCACAATGCGCTACTGACGGCAACATCAGGGAATAAGGGATGAAAGCCGAAATTCGAGCACTATTGATTAAGAAATCCGCTGCAAAGGTAATAATAAAATCCGATTTGGGACATCAGATACGAACATTATGCTCTCGGCGGAGGAACGGAATAGGGGGCTGCTTTGAGCATCACTCAATTTCTGTCCACAATTTCTCCGAAATCCCGGCAGGATATCTCCTGCAGAGTGGCGCAGATGCGGCACACTTCCTGACCTTCGCTGTTGGTTATGGAAGACAGTGCTGAATGATTCTCCTCGTCCTTTTCGATGCGGCAGAGCAGGTCCTCATTTATAAAACTCTGTCTCAAGAATTTGATTACCACATTCTTGACTATCGTATTCCTTGCAAGTTCGTAAGGCACGCAGGAAAGGGCAATCTTCAGGTAGCTCACGTTGTGGACGTGACCGTTGAAATCGATGTCGGAAATATTGGTGATGTAATGGAATTCGAGGTCGCTGCGTTCGATGGCTCTTACTTTGTTCCGGAGATGCCTGCATGCTGAATCGCCTGAAATTGTGCAGTGGTCAGCTATCATTTCTGGCCGTCCCGTAGCGACGTTGATGATGCTCCATACGCTTGTCCCGGTGACTGCGGTTTCCCCCGTCTGTTTCGTAATGCGGTAATCGAAATGAATCTTCGCGGTGGAGATTTCGCTGGGACTTACCGATACCTCGACCTTTTCCCTCCACAACGGAAGTTCTCCTGTCAAATCTATCGTATATTCAGAAATGACCCAGGTGAATCCCTTCTTTTGCAGGTCGAATGCGGCGACGTGGCGTGTGGTCAGGTATGCTGCAATCGTGTCCTGGGACATATTGAGAATGGCTTGCGGAGTCATCCTGTATTCGGAGTCCATGTCGTTGCAGCTGATGCGGTAGTCCTGCGAATAACTTTCGCCCATTGAAATCGTTTTCATGGCTGCAAAAGTAGGATATTTTTCCATACTTATGAGTTTGGCGCGGGGCATGCAATCAGTAGTAGCTGTGCACAGTTTTCAGAACCTTCTCCTTTGACATGTCGTTGGGATTCGTTCCGGGTTCTCCTTCCGGGACATCCATCCCAAGAGAGCTGAACAGTTCTGCCCAGAACTCCGGAATATTTCCGTCTTTGTCCCTGAAACTCATCGGAACTGCAGTGAATACATGGCTTCCGTCCCGGCGCAGGAAGCTTTCGTAGACGAGTTCGGAACAGTACATCCTCCCATTTGACGGCAGGTAATGCCAGTCGTATTCCTGCCCCCGGAATCCCAGCGCACGCCCTATGGCGGCATCAATGTCGATGTCTTCCTGAATACGCATCACGTCTATTCCAGGCTTTCCTCCGATAGTGACGGCCTTGGAGAGGAATTCCTCCCAGTCAATCACTCTCACCCCGGACCCGGTATCGGCTTCTATCACGGACGGCAATCCTTCAACAGTCGCAAATATGGCAACGTGGTCGTACCGGACGCTTTCAGAGCCTGATGTGGAAGACGTTATGGCCTCGCTCATGGAACTGCCGCAGCCGATGCAGAACAGCAGATCGCCGTCCTGTGGCACAAATCCTTCCCGGCTGCATGATTGCGGAACAAAGGCGGCGGACAGCGCCGCGATGTAAAGCCCGACAGCGTAGAGTATCTTGTATGACAATCCTTTCCCGTACATATCCTCATCGCTTTGTAAGCATGATCATGAACGTTACGGCAACTATGGAAATCAGGATGCCAGCGACGATGTTTGGGGTGAGCGCCTCTCCGAAGACGACGCTGCCGACCAGTATGGCCGTGATCGGTTCGAAGACGCCCAGTACGGAAGCCTTGGTTGCGCCTATGTTTCTGGTTGCGACTGCCAGACTGGCTGTTGAGACGATGGTGGGAAGAATGGCCAGGCCTGTGAGATTGACCCATGCAAACCTTCCGTCAAGTCCTGCCATAAGCTCTGCTCCGGAAAGCGATGACCTGACGAGGAAGACCACGGTCCCGGTCAGCAGGGCATAGAAGGTCAGAAGGGAATTTGATATTGAAGATATGGCCTTGCTTCTGTTTATGATGACTATGAACAGGGCATAGACGAAGGCCGATGCTATCGATAACCATACACCTACAGGATTGACCGTCTCCGTGCCTGTGCCTCCTGTCATTATCATAACCCCGGCGAATGTGGCTCCGATCGACAGCCATACCGGCCACGAGGGAACAACCTTGAGAAAGACCATGATGATTGCCACCATTGCCGGGAACAGGAATACGAGTGTCGTGGCCAGACCGGAAGCGATGTATTTGTATGCTTCGAAGAGGAAGGCGCTGCTTGCCGTATAGAGCAACCCAAGACTGAGCAGTACCCCAGCCTGCCTGAGCGTAATTCTGAAGCTTTCTTTCTTCAGGAGGAGATATGCACCAAGCAGAATCACCGCAATGCCATACCTGAAGAAGAGTATGGCTTCCGTGGAAGCCCCGTTGTTCATCAGGGGTTTTGCAAAGAGGGGATTCAGTCCATACGTGATGCCGGTAATGATGCCGGCGGGGTAGCCTATGATGGCATTTCTGCTCAGCTTTGCCATAGGCTACAATTTGTAATAGAGTGAAAGTATCCAGGCGAAGGCCGGCGCCGGCAGAATCCATTTGGCGAATACCGCCAGTCTCTGTATGAAAGTCGCCACTACATATCTGTATGCAGGCTTCTTCTTCTCCACTATTCGGCATATGCGGGATGCGAGATAATCCGGCTTCAGGCCATTGTTCTCATCGTGCTCTATGCTTGCGAGGGAACGAGCATAGGAAGGGTAGGCCTCTGCAACCGTACCGGCATCGATGCTCTTGCGTGCTGAAGTGAAGCCTGTGGAGAAATCCCCGGGTTCGATCACGGAAACGCTTACGCCGCTCTTCCTGAGTTCAAGTCTCAAAGCTTCGCAATACCCCTCAATTGCAAATTTGCTCGCGGAATAGGCCCCCTGGTAGGGGAGTCCGACAAGTCCGCCTATGCTGCTTATACACAATATCTTGCCACTTCCTTGCCTGCGCATTGCAGGTACTATGTGGGATAGCCATCTGGCCATGCCCATGAAATTAACGTCCATCTGCCTCTCTATGTCTTCAATCCTGCAGAACTCGACAGGACCTCCTATCCCTATGCCTGCATTGTTGATGAACACGTCTATCCGGCCATCGGTCAGTTTCATCATCCGGTCGAATGCTGATGCGACCTGAGAGTCATCCCGAACGTCGGCTTCGAGATATGTGACACCATCGATCGGAGCCACATCCCTCCTGACTGTGCCGAATACTTCATGGCCCCTTGCGGCCAGGGCCTGGGCAATTGCCTTGCCGAATCCGGAAGACACCCCCGTTATCAGAATTGTCATATGCTTCAGTTACTCAAGTTCCCGTTTCGGGGCAAATATGCAAAAATTTTAAAAATATCAGGAACGAAGCTGTCGGAATGAGATATAAAAGCATATCTTTGCCGCCCCGGATGCAGATTACTGAATGCCATCCCGATTGTTGCAATGAAATTTG
Organism: Bacteroidales bacterium; assembly: GCA_016293535.1. Lineage (GTDB taxonomy): Bacteria > Bacteroidota > Bacteroidia > Bacteroidales > UBA932 > Cryptobacteroides. The sequence continues at coordinate 11,844 of JAEDEB010000043.1, forward strand.
TTTCTCAGTTTTTGATTATCATGGTGTTTGCGTTCGTTGGAGAATTACTGCACCATTTCATTCCGCTCCCCATTCCTGCAAGCATATACGGAATCCTGCTCCTTTTCTTTGCCTTGGAGTTTAAACTCTTGAAAGTTAAGGATATAAAAGAGACCAGTTCGTTTCTTATCGCGATTATGCCCATCATGTTCCTTCCTCCGGCGGTAGGAATCGTGGAATCCTGGGGGCTTATCCGGGAAGCCTGGCTTCCCTATTTGCTGGTGATACTGGTGAGCACTGTGGTCGTGATGGCTGTTTCTGGCCTGGTAACTCAGATGATTGTCAGAAAAGGAGGTAGGAAATGAATGAACTTATCGCAAATTCGGCATATCTTGGAGTGCTTGTCAGTCTTGCATCCTATGCACTGGGAATTTGGCTTCGCAAGAAGACGGGCCTGTCATTTCTGAACCCCCTGCTGATTTCAATCGTTCTGGTCATTATCTTTCTGAGCCTGAGCGGCATGAGCTACGGGACCTATGCTTCCGGAGCTTATTCGATAAGTTTTCTGCTGACACCGGCGACCATCTGTCTTGCCGTTCCCCTGTATGAGCAGTTCAGTCTGCTCAGGAAACATTGGAAGGCAGTTGTTGCAGGCATCGTGTCGGGTGTTGTGTCCAGCCTTGTGTGCATACTGCTGCTCTCGCTGTTGTTCCGCTTCGATCATCAGACTTATGTCACCTTTCTCCCGAAGTCGATAACCACCGCAATCGGTATGGACGTGGCGGCGGAACTGGGCGGATACGTGCCTCTGGCTGTCGTGGTCATAGTCATAACCGGGGTATTGGGCAATGTAATAGCCGAAGCTGTGCTTAAACTCTTCAAAATCGAGGAGCCCATTGCCAAGGGCATCGCGATAGGTTCCAGTTCCCACGCCGTGGGAACCGCCAAGGCTATGGAGCTCGGTCAGATCGAAGGGGCAATGAGCAGCCTCTCGATTGTTGTCTGCGGTCTTCTAACTGTAATCGGCGCGTCGATCTTCTCACTTTTTATCCCTGCTTCCCTGTAAGTTATCTGAAGAACACTTGCAGCTTGATTGCAAAGTACAGTTCTCCGATAATGTGTCAGTTGGGATTTCTTGACCGAATTGTGGTCTCTTGAGAATCCCGCTCTGTATATAGCTGAAACAGAGGTATATACTGGCGGGAAAGTATATACAGACTGGAGCGGCGGTCACTACAAGAAATACAGGACCATCCGTGAAGACGGAAAAGTCTTGCGGGACAGGGTCCAGAGCGGGACCGAGGCTGGAACCATCGACGTTGAGGTCAGCGCGCCTGGAGTAAGGAAATCATCAGTAAGGATTCAGGTGGATTGACACTGCATCCAGCATCGATGCCAGAAGCAATCCTATAAGTAATATGAAGCAACATATTTTCTTCATATTACTAAACTTGAGAAAGTTCAGAAATTTTATATATCTTTCAAATCTGATGTTCCACCTATCGGATTTATGAAAGACAACATAAGCTATATTCCTGAAAACAAGCAGGATAAGAAGTGGGGCCTGACAGTGTGTTCACTGGGGATCCAAAAAGTTGGTCCGGGGGAGACTTACCCTCCCCCGAAACACAATCCTGAGTATATGTTCAATCCTGCTGTCGGAAGGGTGCTTTCAGAATATCAGCTTCTTTATATCACTGAGGGCAGAGGCCGGCTTGTCACTGAACATGGGGGCAGTTTCGATATCAAGGCCGGGAATATGTTCCTGATTTTTCCGGGCGAGAAGCACAGCTATTATCCGGATCCGGAAACCGGCTGGAGCGAATACTGGATAGGCTTCAAGGGGAGCAATGTGGATAGCAGGAAGGAGGAGGGTTTCTTTTCACCACGCAAGCCCGTCTATGACATAGGTTACAACGAAAAAGTCATAGAACTTTACAGAGAGGCTTTCCTTACGGCCAAGCGCCAGGAGAGCTTCTTCCAGCAGCTGCTTGCGGGAATAGTGAACCATCTCCTGGGGCTTATGTTCATGACTGACGGCAACAACCGCCTGCTGCCTGACGAGGAAGGCAGGATGATTGTGAACAGAGCAAGGGCATATATGCAGGAGAGTGTGGAGACAGATCTGAGAATGCCTGAGGTTGCAGAATACGTAGGTGTAAACTACACCACTTTCAGGACTCTGTTCAAGCAGTACACGGGTCTTTCCCCAGCCCAGTATTTCATCAATCTGAAAATTCACAGGGCAAAGGAAATGCTCCGAAGTACTTCTGCTTCCATAAAGGAAATCTCCATCATACTCCAGTTCGAGAATCCGGAGTATTTTGCAACCCAGTTCAAAAAGAAGACAGGAGTCTCACCTACCGAGTTCCGGAAGCGTTAGACTCCTGTCATGCTATGTCTGTGCCTATCTCTTAGATAGTTCTTCCTTTTCGTAGCTTTGTATGTCAGCGATGAAATCACTTCCTACCGGCACTCCGTTGCGCAGGCAGAACTCATCATAGACAGCATTCCATGGCAGTACCTTTGCCTCTTCCATGAGTGCCAGAACCTCGAAATGACGATCTTCGAGTTCATATTTGGAAATCAGTTCCCTTGGTTCGAGAAGGGCGCGAAGCATACATTTCTGGGCTGATCTGGTGCCGATGACGTATGCACCGATGCGGTTGATGGATCCGTCGAAGAAGTCGAGTCCATAGTGAACGCGGTCAAGTGCATCGGCACGAACGATTTCGCTGAAAAGTTCCTGAGTAGGGTCGTCCATAATGGTCACGTGGTCGGAGTCCCAACGAATCGGCCGGCTCACGTGAAGCATGAGCTCAGACACATAGCAGAGCAGGGCTGACACCTTGTCACCAGGGCTTTCGGTAGGGTGGTAGTGGCCTGTGTCTATGGTCGGAATCTTTGCGTTCTTAACTGCGTATGCTGTATAGAAATCGTGCGAGCCCACGGTGAAACTCTCCAGTCCGATTCCGAACACCTTGCCCTCGATACAGTCCTTCATGTCAGATTTGGACTCGGCAAAAATGCGGTCAAGGGAATCTTTGAGGAGGTTGCGGTAGAGATAGTGATTGACTGAAACGTCCTTGCATCCGTCATGTACCCAGAGATTCATTATACAAGGATCGCCCTGAGCCTTGCCAATTGCGTCAGCAATGTCGCGGCAACGCTTTGTATGCTCGATCCAGAAGTCGCGTATGCCCTTGTCCGGATTGGAGAGGGAAAGGTTGCCGCTCTTTGGATGAGAGAAGGAGGAGGAATTGAAATCAAGGAGGGTTTTGTTCTCTTTAGCCCAGTCGATCCAGCTCTGGAAGTGTTCTACAGTAACTTCGTCCCTGTCCACGACCTTGCCTTTAAAATCACCGTAGATTTCGTGGAGGTTCAGTCTGTGACTGCCGGGAATGAGACTCTTTGCCTTGAGTATGTCCTTCCTGAGTTCGTCTATGTTACGCGCAGCTCCGGGATAGTTTCCTGTACTCTGGATACCGCCGGAGAGATCGCCAGCGTGGACCTCGAATCCCTTCACGTCATCTGCCTGCCAGCAGTGCATGCTGAGATGGAAGTTCTGAAGCTGCGAAAGGACTTTTTCGGTGTCAATGCCGATGGCGGCATATCTCTCTTTTGCAAGATTGTAAGCCTGATTGATTGTTGAGTCTTTCATTGTTCAGTGTATTTACATGGTTTTCTGAAATGCAAAAATATACTTTGCCGAAACCTCGACTCCTATGTTTTTTGACAAGGATATTTCATAATTGATATTCATAAGATGATGCTGGTTATTTTTTGAAGATTACTAAATTTGCTGCCTGTTTTAGAATTGTTACAAATTACAGATATGAAAAACGAAATACTCACATTGTCGCTCATTGCCATGCTTGCAGCGGCCTGCAATGGGGGACAGAAGTCGGAACGTGTCCCCGCAATCATGCTTTCGAATCTCGATACGACCATCGCTCCCGGTCAGGACTTCTATGCATTCGCCACCCGTGGCTGGCAGCGCAACAACCCGCTCAAACCTGAATTCTCCCGCTACGGTTCATTCGATGTACTCAGGGAGAACAACGAAATCCGTCTCAATGAACTGTTCAAGAGTCTCAGCGGCGTAAAGGCGGCCAAGGGGAGCGTAGAGCAGAAGATAGCCGACCTCTATACCATGGCGCTCGATTCTGCCCGGCTCAATGCAGAGGGATTCTCTCCGGTAAAGCCTTATTATGACAGCATAGGGGAAGTGTCAGATGCTGAAAGCTTTGCTCGTGCAGCTGCCCGTCTCAATCTGGGAGTGTTCTCCTCTTTTGTGGATGCAGACCTTATGGACAGCAATACCAACGTGCTCTATCTTAGTCAGTCAGGGCTTGCGATGGGCAATCGCGACTACTATCTCGATGCCGACAAGGCAGAACTCAGGGAGGGTTATCTCAATTTCCTCGTAAAGGTTTTCACGCTTGCGGGCGACCCGGACGCCGAACGCAAGGCGAAGGATGCCTTTGACTTCGAAATGGCTCTTGCAGAGCCTTTCTGGTCAATGGTACAGCAGCGTGACATCCAGGCCCAGTACAACCCCATGTCAAGCAGCCAGCTGACCGAAACATATCCGAATATGCACTTCGACGTATGTATGGACTACTACGGCATACCTGAACAGGAAAAAATCATCGTGGCAACCCCGTCATTCTTCAGCGCGGTTGATGTCCTCCTTGCAAAGACAGACCCGACAGTGCTCAGGCACTACCTTCAGGCCCAGCTGCTCACCGATGCCTGCGGGTCCATCAGCGACCCGTTCACCGATGCTTCCTTCGAATTCTTCTCCCGCCAGATGTCGGGTGCACAGGAGCAGAAACCTCGCTGGAAGAGGGCTATGAGCGTTCCCAACGGCATACTCGGAGAGGCTGTCGGCGAGATGTACGTCGCGAAGTACTTCCCTGAAAGGGACAAGCAGCGTATGCTCGAGATGGTTAAGAACATACAGACGGCTCTCGGCCAGCACGTTGAGGCTCTCGACTGGATGAGCGCCGAAACAAAGGCCAAGGCACAGGAGAAACTTTCTTCATTTACCGTCAAGATAGGCTATCCTGACAAGTGGAAGGATTATTCTTCCCTTGAGATCGATCCTTCGAAGAGCTATTATGAGAATCTCAAAGCCGCGTCGCAGTGGTACGTCAGGGACAATATCGACAAGCTCGGCAAACCGGTAGACAAGAGTCTCTGGGGAATGACCCCGCAGACCGTCAATGCATATTACAACCCGACTACCAACGAGATATGCTTCCCTGCAGGAATTCTCCAGCCACCTTTCTACAACCCTGATGCAGACGATGCCGTCAACTATGGCGCTATAGGAGTAGTGATCAGCCACGAAATGACCCACGGATTCGATGACCAGGGCAGGCTCTTTGACAAGGATGGCAATATGAACAACTGGTGGACCGATGCTGATGCCGAGGCATTCAAACAGAAGACTGCCGGCCTTGTCGCTCAGTTTGACCAGGTCCAGATTCTCCCGGGACTCAATGCCAACGGCGCCGCAACCCTTGGTGAGAACATAGCTGACCAGGGAGGTCTGCGCATCGCCTACACCGCAATGCAGAACAGTTTTGCAGGCAAGCATCCTGAAGCGATTGACGGATACACTGCCGAACAGCGTTTCTACCTTGCCTACGCAACAGTCTGGGCACAGAACATAACCGACCAGGAGAAACAGCGTCTCACCCTGCTTGACGTCCACTCGCTTGGCGAAAACCGCGTAAACGTGACCCTGCGCAACATCGACACCTTCTTCGAAGCCTTTGACATCAGGGAGGGCGACCCTATGTTCAGACCAGAAGAAGAAAGGGTGGTGATCTGGTAATAAGATACAATCAGGCTCACACTTCTGGTCATGTCAACAACCTTTCCCGTCAAGGTTGCAGGAGGCCCCGGTGGAGAGTTCCTCCTCCAAGAACCTCGCCGCATCGAAACTGATCCGTCCGTCATCCTCTACAAAGCATGGTATCCCTATGGACCCGCCAGCCTTGATGGGGTCGAACGCAGGCGACGAGTCGCGTAGGCATATGAACTCCTTCAGGTTCCTCACGTGTTCGCAAATGTCAATGATGTCGAAATCAGGGTTGCCCGAGAGTCTTGACTTGACTTCGAAACAATCCGGGCAGGTAGCTGTTACATACACTTTGGTCATGGTGTCAATTGTGAAGCATGTTTCTGAACTATGTCAATTTTGTGTACCAAGATACAAAATACTGTGAACCTTGGCTTTAAATATTCTGACATTTTCTTCCTGCAACGATTCGCATAAAATTCAACAATTGTTAAATGTAGGTCACCTGGACATTTGGAAGAAGGCTGGCTTTGCGGATATCAATTTTGATAGTACAAACAGAGGTTTTGCTTTCCTGATGGTGGCAGACGTGGTACCCTGCGGCAGGTTATCTTAATAGTGACGCGTTGTATAGTACTGGCGGCTACGGTTATTGTTGGGCGAATACTATCGGTGACCCGACGGCGTAAATCAGCGGGGAAGTCGATATATTTGCAAAAATTTGTCAAAGTGACGCTGAGGGAGTATATAGAAACTGAAATCATTCCGCGCTACGACGCTTTCGACGGCGCACACAGGCGCGACCACGTCGAATATGTCATCAATGAGAGCCTGAAGC
>JAEDEB010000044.1 GCA_016293535.1 Bacteroidales bacterium
GGCTTGCAGCGACGGTTCTCCTGTCTGGCATTGCTCAAGGAGAATCTTGGGTAGTTCTCGAAAATGTCCAGACCTCGACCGAGAGTGATTCTCCATCCGTTATCCAGAAGAATCAGCCTGTCATGATCCGCATCAAAGGAATAAGTGAACTGCATTCCATATGAAGAGAGTTCCTCTGTAAGTTCATCGAATATGTCAATCATCTCCGGGACCTTGTCGTCATCGTTCTGGGTATGAAGTTCTATCGTCACATCCTCAGGGTTGTCGCTGCAGTCACGTACCATCTGAATGAATTCGATGAAGTTGTCCACCTGATATGGATAGCGGATGAATGGATCGATGACAGTGATCTTCTTCGCCGTACGGACATACTCTCCGAACAGGTTCCTGTATGACACGCCCTTCTGGTTCGTCCTGACGCTGACCATTTTTGTGCACAGTTCGGCAGGTGACTCCTTCTGGGAATCATTCTGTGATGCCGGCTCTGGATTATCCGATTTTTCCGGTTCCGGCAAGACGGGTGACTTGTCCTCCATACCGTTCTCTATCTGTTCCAATGTCTGTACCCTTCTCACCTCGCCGGTATGCAGCACGGTGTAGTCGAATTTTGCCGGTTCAGCCTTGAAGGTCTCGTCGATGATGTACAACTGGTCCTTGACTCTCTTTCTGCACTCCGCAGCGAAGTCGATTATCTCAAGTGCCTCTTCCTCGGTGTATTTTCCATCGGGATAGAGTAGCTTGATCATTCCGGAGAAGGTTTTCCTTATGGCGAGGTGGTCCCTCTCAGACAGGGAACCGTCGAACTTGACGTATCTCTTGAGGTCTCCTGAGCAGTCGATGCTCCTGAGTTCATGGAGGATGGCTGCGATATAGTCGGTGATCAGGCCGTAGCCACAGCTGAAACTGTCCTTCTTCAGCATCTTTACCTCCCATCCAGGATTGTAAAGGTGTATGCGGTCAAGGAATGCTCCCTTGATGAATGCCGTAGGGATGGACTCGAACAGGTGGGAGTGTTCAAGCATATACCTCACTGTATGTTTGGTATTACCTACGAAACTGATCGAAGCACTCGCTTCATGCGGGTTGCCTCCCCTGTTGAATGACTTGTTAGCCAGATAGTTCTGCATCGTGTCAATCAGGACGGGGTCCACTGACTTGCCTTTCTGCTGCTCGTACTCGTCCCAGGCCACCACGTCCCAGAACCCCACCAGACCGAGGATCTCCCTGTTGCCGGACATCTTAACGAACAATCTGGCCGAGGTTACGTCTCCTCCGCTGACGAGCACCCCGTAAGGGGACAACTCCTGGAAGACGTGTGACTTTCCGGTACCCTTAGGTCCGAGTTCCATGAAATTGAAATTGTTCTCAATGTGAGGCATCAGTCTCGCAAGCACTATGAACTTCTCCCTCCGGTTCAGTTTGTCCGGATTGAGCCCGACAGTATGAATGAGGAAATCAATCCATTCGTCAGTCGTGAACTTCTTCCGCTGCGAGATGTATTCGTTGATATCGACGTTTGATATCTGAATAGGCTTCAGGGTTTGGATCTCCCAATGGAACTTGATGTCCTCCCCGGGGAGGTATCCGATGGTGACTATGCACCACACTCCGTTGCCGGACAGCAGTTTCTCGTTTGCCTTGACATAATCGGTCGCTATAGGTATGCCCGACAGGCCCAGGTTCGCGAACGAGGCTACATAGCAGTCCATCCTTTCGTTAAGCACTACGGAAACCTTGTCAATTATGCGATATCTTCCAGCCTCGTGGATTTTTCCCTTCACAATCTCAGCGTCGGCCCTGTTCACATAGTTGTTGCGGATGACGCTCTTGACCTTCTCGAGGCCTTCTTCGATGACCTGCTCGTCATCGCTGGCACAGTACTGTCCCAGCAGGTACTCCAACACGTAGGTAGGAACCGGGAGATTGCCTTTCACCTGAAAGGCGAGGTCCTTCCTGACCACCTTCCCCTGGAAGGCATCCATTATCTTTTCTTGCAATGTCATACCTAAAAGTCCTGTTCAATTAATGTCTTGTTCGTAACTGTAGCCTTGGCGATAGGGTTCAACCGGTCGTCAACATCGAATATCCTCAGCTCCAGAAGGCCTCCGGACGCAGGCTTGGTAAGTACCAGTTCAACCGTCGAGAACCTGTTCTGTGGGTTCACGTCAGTGCTGCTGAGGGAAATCTCCTTTTCTGCAGTGAGGAGTTCGGCCCCTTCATAAATGCCACATACCACCGTCCGCTCCTTGTAGTCCTCGGATACGGCCTGGTTCTGTATCAAGCTGAACTTGAGCCGGCTCGAAACGATGCTTAGTGCCGAGTCGATGAGTGTAACTCCAACCTTCTCCTTGTTGTCCTCACGCCTGAGGTGGCTATAAAGGACAGGAATGACCATCTCCTGAAGGGATGCACCTCCGTGGGCGAACTCATATCCTCCGCCTTCGGCATAAAGGCGGTTTGTCCCGTCAGGGACAGCGACGAGCTTGCCGTCCGATGTCATTGTGGAAACCGAGTCCATCTGGTACTTGGAGATGCCGAGGACCGGAGCATTATCATCGGTGATGTAGTATCGTGTCTTCCTCTCGTCGTATCCGTCAGTGATCTTGTGCTTATCCTTCTCCTCGAACCTTATGTCGTTGTATAGGAATCCGTGGTCGCTGGTCACATAAACGTTGGCGACGTTGTAGGTTGCGTGAAGGGAAGGGATGAGCTTCTTTATCTCCGCCACGGCCTCAGAGCAGGCCTTCGCCGTCTTCTCCGGATTGTCGTGCGATATGGAGTCAATAGTATCATGGAAGATATATACCAGCGGGCTCTTGAACAGCTCTCTCTTCTGTGTCATAGAGTATTTGGACAGGTCAGAGTAGTCGATGCAGATGGCGTTCGGCTCATATCTCCTTATATGCGCGGTCCTCTTCTCAATGGTGTCAAGCACCTCCCCGTCGACAAGTACGTTGCAGTTGTCATACTGTAGGCTGGTGTGCGGAAGAAGGGTAACTTTGCTGTACTTTGTCTCCGTCGGGAGTACCGCAAGTGCCGGTGTAAGGGTTGCGCTGTGCTTAGCGTCCCCGAGGTTGTTGAGAATCTCACTCGCCACCTCATACCGGAGCGCATCGCTCACGATGATTACTCTCTTCGCATTTACTCCCTTGAGTTTCTCCTTGTAGAAGTCCTGCTGGTGGAGAATGCCGTCAAGACGGGACAGAGGGATGCCGCTCTCATTAACGCACCGGATCCATTCCTGATTGAAAAGGTTGCACTGCTTGGAGTACTCCGCGTCGAGATGTGTCTTGAAAGCCATTACGGCATCGTACACCGGAAGCATCGGATCAATATCGCAGAAGGAACCGACCGACAGCCTATAGTATGAGTCCACAAGGTAGAACTCGTTCCAGTACTTGTAGATGTACTCCATCGGGGTCTTCAGCTTGTATGAACCGAGTCCCTGCATTTTCTCAAGCATGTAGCATGCGTTCGACAGGTAATCCAAAGCCTTCTGCAGGGCGGAGTCCATCGGCAGCCGGATGGAGAGCGACCTGAGTCTCTCGTTGGTCTCCACGGGAGCGGAGAAAGCCTTCTCCTCTACGAGGTTCCTGACGATAGGGCAGGCGAGAGCCTCGGTGATATACGAGTACTCAGCGTCCGGACCATACCATCTGATGATGCTCTCCTCCTTTATCGCAGAGGCAAGGATGGCTACGGCCTTGCTGAAATCATCCGCAAGGGTAGGGTGGTTGGCAGCGTGTTCCCTGAGGCTGTTGAGCCTCTGAAGGACTACTGCGTCTTCTATCTTGTACTCCCTGTAGTCATCAGCTGCTATGGCAGGTATGCCTTGGGTAATGGCGTTATACTTGAATGATTCTGCGAACTTCCTTATACGGGCGGAAGTCATTATATCGAACGGGAATCCCGCGATGCTAATGAGACGCTCATTGAGGGCCGTCTGGGCATCCTTGTTGTTCATCAGGGCGCGGATGAAGGTGCTGAGCCTGTCCGATTCGGACTCAATGCCGCACAGGCATACGAGCTTGATGATGATGTCATCCCAGGACAGGAGCTTGGATGCGCCCATATAGCCGCTCAGCAGGGCACGGTTGCAGATATCTATGGAGAATACACCCGGCTTGTAGTAGTCGGAAAGGATCTTGTCGAACTTGGACAGCTGCATCTCTGCCACATGACGGGAGACGTACGGGGCGAAATCCTTTCCGATTCCCTTGAGCTGCATGAAGGTGATGTAGTTCTCCTCGCTGTAGACCATGTTCGCCTTCATTTCACCGTAGAGAGGGAAGTCGGCCATGTCCTGATGACATTCCGGCGTGCTCATTCCCTGGATGATGAGGATAACCTTGTCATCTTTCCATTCGTGAGTAAGGTTGTACTTTATGGTGAACCAGTTACCCTTGAACACCACCAGCCTGTATCCATCTCTCCATTCAAGGTCCTCGAGCTCATTGAGGATTCCGCCCATACTGTCGAACACAAAGAGAGTTCTCAGCTGTGGGTTGCCGTCGAAATAGGAGTATATCTTCTTTTGTATCATAATCTTATAACCATATTGCTGTTATCCCGATTATTCGTTTAGATTCGATTTACTTCATGTGAGTAATTCATTTCTTCATCAACATCACAAGAGCATCTTCAAGATTGTTAAGTTTGGTCATTATGCTAGATTCTGCTGTCCCTTTCCATTGGAAAGAATTGTCCGAATCACTCCTCTTGAAGTTTAGCCCCAAAAGTATTTCGGTAAGTTCTTCCGGGTAATCATCCCTTTTAGTATTGTCGAAGGCAAATGAAATCAGGAAGTAATCAAGTTCATAATTGCTTTTTATGACTGAATCTATATAGAAATGATACCTGTTCTTTTTATAAGTCAAGCCATAGCCGTATATATAAGGAACGATCTCCCAGGTCTTTTGTTCCTCGTAGCTACAGAAGAACAATTTTTTAGGACGATTTCTAAACTTCCGTAACCAAAGATGATAGGTATACAATTCCACATGATATGAATTACTAAACCAATGCCTCAAAACTATGACTTGGTTGTCATACATTGCAATATATCCTTTTTCACTAAGCTGAAGTAGTTCTGGAGTTTCAATTAATATATTTCTCCATTGGGAGTCGGAATCAGGGATGCACTGACTTTTAATCTCATTAGTGATGTCTTCAAGATTGTGGACCTGGTCGAATACTTGTTTGACATAGTTCTTGCGTTTCCTATTTCCGTCGTAATCGGAGATGCGTAGGAATCTTTTCCAGCTTGAGTCTCGTTTGACATTTCGAGCTACTGTTTCTGTTGACAAAAGATTATATCTGTCCGAGGATGCCCCCATCAAATAGTTCCCTTGTCGAAGAACCGCACGCTCAAAACAATAGTTAACATCGTTGTGACGGATTCCTTTATCATTAAGTTCGAAGATATGTGATGCGATTGTAGAGTATTTCTTGAATAACTCTAATGCATCAGCGGTGATTAAATCAACATTATCAAAATCGAAGGAAGATACATTAATTCCGGAGAACTCGAGAAGGAATCCAATCTGTCCGTTGAAATAGGAATGCTTCTCGATGTTTTCAATACATTGTTTCCATCCGTCAATTGCAAATATCCTAGCTTTTACACGTTCTTCCCGAATCTGATGACTGGTAAAACCATCAAAGTCGTTATTCTGAATATAAGTCAGGATATCTTTCGAGTAAGGCAGGAGGTTCTTAATGGAGTGCATAGCTCGGACCATATCGGCATTACTGTCGATAATGGAATTATCTGGATGCGTCAAGTTGTGAACCACACGCATCCATTGTTCTATGCCTTCGGTGTCACCTTTATGCTGTATAAGGAATTGAATATATGCGTAGAACTGAATTCTCTCATTGCGTGACAAATCATTCTTTATGACTTTTCCAAAAATGGCTTCTTCGTTGAAATAGAAAGAGTACTCCTTAGGGATAACTGGCTTTATCTTATCGTTGTTATTATATAAGGCGTCCAAAGAGTCTACAAGCATGATTAAAGCATCGGCATTTAATGCTTTGGTGGACTCATATTTGCTGAACGAAAGGCTCTTGAGATTCGGGTCTGTACTTGTCAGAATCTCAAGGGTATTATCAGAGCTTAACTTGTTGACAGAAGCATAATGACAGGTAAGTATCACCCTGATATAGTTCTCAATATAGGTATCGAGATTCGTTTCTTTGCCGCCTTTGCAGTATTGCCAAAACAATGTGGTCCATTTAGTGTCAATATTGAAAGAGAAATATTGATGGAAATCGACCTCCTTTATTGAATCCGCATATTTCAGACGATATCTCTTTGCTTTCAAGGCAGGTTCTTCATCCATGAGTTTCTTTATGTATTGTTCAAACTTTGCCTTAAAGTTTTCATATCTAGTAAGAGGCTTGCCCCTTGAATTCATCTTTATGTAGAGATCATCAGTAAGTCGATACTTATTCAAATCTTTATAGATGAATGTAATAGTAGGATTCTCCTCATCCATAAGCCCTTTGAGAAACTCTGGATGTCCCATAAATTTCTTATATATGGCATCAAGCATTACAAGCATGGACTGAATGGTCGGGTCATTATTCCAGATTCTGAAATACCACGGTTCATTCTTGATTGTCCCGGCTAGGCTTTTATACCTCTTACCATTCTTATCTTCAACTTCGATAAGATTGTTCATATCAATTACTGACTGCATAAGAGCATTGCAGAAGTCTGTACTGCTCTGTCTTGTCTTATAGGTAAACTTGGACTGTCCATTATCAGTCAGCAGGGCAGAGCGATAAGCCTCTTGTAGAAGGTTGCCTTCTTCGTTTTCTTCCTGAATCTGATACAGGAACCAATGCAGCAGAAAAAGAGTTGTCAGCCTTTGCTGACCATCAAGAGGGATAAAGTTCGTATATTCATCCTCATCATCACTCTGAAGAGTCCCATATACGAAATCCAAATCTCTATTAGGAACCCCCTCATTAAGATAACCATATAATGCATCCAAAAAATCTGATCGAACCTCTGTAGTCTGCTCGTCCGTCCTTCCTTGAGCATAATCGCGTTGAATGATAGGAATCACTATTTTGAACTGCTTCTGAGAAAACAGTTTGAAAAAGGAAAGCCTCTCTCCAAAATCCGATGTCAAGTTTTGTCCCATAATACTTACGCTTTAATATATGGTGAAACAAATTCTTTCAAGCAGGCAAGGTAGTCTTTTGCATCTGAATTCTCCCAATGCATCAGATTGTTGCTTCTTTTTGAATAATATTTCAGGAAAAGGTTTTTTGTTGCAATAGGCACAAATATTCCGAGTTCGTCATTTGCAATGATTCTCTTTCTCTTTATCGGGAAGAATGCATTGCCGTAACTGCGGTTAGTTTCCTCATCAAGCAATGTTAGGTTGGAGATGTTGTCCTTGTCTTCCACTTTATCCTCATTGAAAAATGATTGGACCTCCTTGAATACGTTTTCAAAGTTGGATAAGCCCTCTTTCCGAAGTGAATTAATGCTATTCACAAGTTTCAGTTCGGAGCGCAACAAGCCATTCCTTGCCTGTTCTGGATTATTTTTAATTTCTATCTCCAGATTACTGATGTGTTGATTGACTTTATCTTCTGCGGCAGAACCAACGAAGAACTCGAGCATGTCGTCAATCCATCTCCTTTGCTGATTTTCATTTGTGATGGTCTTATCAGTTTGAGAACAAACGTGCTCGATGTCCCACTTCTCCATTTTGTATTTGTTGAAAGGGAATCTCATGTCAGATTTCTTGTCTTTAAGCGCAGTAAGAATATTGAACAACAATAAAACTTGTTTGATACTGTATTTGTTTTCTGCAAAAGACAGATCATCAATCGATAACCTACCAAGTTTGTTACTTATCTCCTTCTTTATGTAGTTAAGAAATTCATCCTTTTTCTTGGACTTAGAGGCGTTTATCAAAGTCCTGATATCCGCCTTGTATTCTATCAAGAATCCAATAAGATGATAAAGCGTGCGGTCTTCGTACCACTCAACAAAAGTCTGGTATATCTGTTTGACGTTATCCCAGATTTTGTTTATGCATTCCTGATTCTTGAATCGTTGGTTCTTTTCTGACTTCTTTTCGGATTTGAGTGATTCCAACTCTTTATTGAACTCATTGAACGTATGATAGAATTCTGAATCGATAGTCCTACTTTTCATCAGATCAAAGATGAACTCAATTCGATTCTCATAAGTAAAAGGATAATCTGAGCGATACAAAAAATACCAGAAGGAGTCATCCTGCAACCGCTGTTCAATGCTATTCCATTCGGTAGCTATCTGGAGTTGTCTCATTGTGTCATCCGAGGAAAGAAAGTTCCCCTTTTTCAGAAGCAGAGCCTTAATCAATTCGGCATTTGTAAGAGGAATCTTGCCGATATTTAAACGGGTGAAAATATCTATTGAACTTGAGGTGTTATCTCCAGAAACCTCATACCATATGACTCTTACGTTACGGGCAAGGTCGATGTTTTCCTCTGCATCGAATTTGTGTTCGAGCAGGATTCGTGCTATTTCATTACGCAACTCAGCTTTGGAATCAATCCACTGGTATACCGCATCATAAACTGACTTCATATAATAGAAGTCAATAAATTCATTGGCTTTACCTGTATTCTGGTCAATTTCCGTAAGAAATTTATTAGAGTCGTATTCTTTGCGAGTTTCGTAATTAATCGAATAAAGTTGGAATTTCGGATAGAGTATTTCACAAACTTTCCATATGCATTTCATTATGATATAGAGAGTCGTCAGACGTTGTTGTCCGTCGATGACTTCATATCCTTCAATATATTCTTCTCTTCCGTCTCCTTTCCTTTCTGTCCATTCCTTCTTTTTTACCACAATCGGTTGAAGACAATAGTATTCACCGGAGGCCACATTGCCTTGATCATTCCGCTTGCAGAACTCCTCGAAATCAGAAAGCATTTGTATAGCTTGCGAAGCTGTCCATCTATAACCACGCTGATAGTCAGGTATGTAGAAATTCATTCCTGAAAGCGAAGCTATACTTCTTACATCTATAGTATTTGAACACATGGCAAATCATTATTTAATTTTGGCGAGCACGTCTCCGAACTTCGCATAGTTTAATACCACACCGTCATCAAGGTCAAACCCGATTCTCTGGTCAGCGACCTTGTGCAGCCTGTCATGGTACTCCAGGCACTCCTCAAGAGCAATCTCCATCTTTGAGAGGTTCTTGCGCTCGATGGTAGAGAGATCGGCACCTCTGTCGCGGTCCTGCTGAATCTTTGTCTGAAGGAAGTCGATGTATGGGAGCAGGTACTTCGTGCGTACCTTCTCGGCCGTGTAAGGATTCATACGGTGCATATAAACGAGCACCTGGAATGCACCCTTCTTTGAACTGAACAGCCAGTAGATAGGACGGTTCTGGTACATCTTCTTGTGGTCCTTCCAAAAGTCCTTCATCAGATAGGTCTCAATACTCTTTCCTAGACTGTGCTCAATGAAATTGAGATTCTCCGTAAGAGTGTTCTCTCCGAACACCATCTTGACGAAATTGACGATCTTCTGAAGGGCATTATCATCCTCGAACGGGTTCTGATGCTCCATCAGAGGTATGATGCCGTCGTCATCTATCTCGAACCTGAATCCGTTGACGTCATAGGTGCAGACCTCTTCGTCGGAAGGATTTGGATGTGCTATATGGAGCCCCGGCTTGTCCAGGCGATAGCGTCCCATCCAGCAACCGATAGCATAGCTGAGCAGTTGCTTCATAAGGACATCGTCATTCCATTCGATTGCAGCACCATACATACCGCTACTTCCAGGGCAAGGAAGGAAACGGATTTCTCCCTGTTGGAGGATGGTGATTTCGTCCATAGGCACTTCGGGGCGAAGTTCGTCTTGCAGACCGTAGATTTCTATAAACTGACGGTTAAGTTCTTCTTCGTTGGCGTGGAGTTGGTGGAAGAGGGCTTTCCATTTGCGTTTGTATTGAGCAATGCGCCATTTCAGGCTTTCCGGGTGGGCTTGTTCACCGTCAATGGGTTCCACATCGAGGAGTGGGCTGCGCTGAAAGTCCCAGGAGGTCTCGTGCGCATCCCAGTCTTGCTTGCTTATTTCAATATTGTTTTCAACAAGGTCAGAAATATATTGCTTAAGATTCAAATCATTTATCCTGTAGAAAGGTAACTTCCCAACAGGACCTTCATGGTAATCCAAAGTGGGGGAAAACAATTTGAGGTAATAATTCACTAATGGAGAATTGAAATATGCCAATAGCAGATTATTATCTGAAATGTCATTTGGGAAGCACACGGAGCCTTTTGTTTCGAATAACCACTCTTTCTCAAATTTTCTAAAGGCAGGTTTCCCTGATGATATTGTGGACCATGTACATCCAATTTGTTTAAAATAATATGATAGATTTTGAGGCCTAGATGCGAGTTTTCCGTTATCGCCGTAATAATTCTTTATTTCGTACCCATCATTTTCCCAATTAACACAATAATCTATGTTTCCATACCATTTCCTATATGAACCACCTTTTGTACATGGAACCCACTTGACTAGGCCTCGTTTATTTTTGTGTATTTCCCAAATATAGCGCAAAAATCTATCATTATTACCTGTCGCTAGACCTTGTTTAGGCGAGGCAACCTGGGCGATAGTACTTGAGCTAGCTGAAATATTCATCGCCTTCTCACTTACCCAATACCCAATCGGGCATCCCGGAATCTTCTCAAAGTCTTGCTGGTTGACATCAGGGTAGTAGACTTTCTGGTCATCCGCATTTCCGGTAATATTGCTCAAGAACATCTGCTCCTTATCAGAGCAGTTCTTTCCATCCACAAGACGATAATAAATGCCTTTGCTTTCCACTCCTTCAATATTCGTAATCACGAAAGCTGTATTCTGCACAACTTCGCCCGAGAGTTCATCGAAAGTGCGAGGACCAAGATGGAGCATATTGTCTATCTTGCTAAGTTTCAGGAGATTGGTCCTGAGATTCGCAAAGGAAGACAAGAACATCCAACTCTGCATATTAATCATTCCGTATTTCCCCTTTGGGGAAAGGAGATCTTTTGCAACAATCATAAACACGGAGAACAAATCCGCTTTCCCCTCCTCATAATTGCCTTTTACATACTTACTCAGTTCCGCATTCATATTGCCTCCACCCATATAAGGTGGATTTGCCACTACGGATGTGTACTTATCCGTCAGGACTAGAATAATCTCCATTGATGGGATTGCTTGTGAAATCACCTCCGGGATAAACTCACTCTTCTTCCATTCCTCGGTCCTGGTGGCAATAAGATGCCTTGTCGCATCAGAAATCTCAAACTTCATTATTGAACCAAGGTTCTGTGCCTGCTCAAGCAGCTTGAAGGCCTCCGCGGTCTCCTCTATCGCTTCCCTGTTTCCACCGAGGAAATAGTGAGGCAGGAATTCCTCCACTCCTGCCGGATAGCTGAACGGCTCCGGCATATCGAGCACCCTCGGCATTACTTTGGCGTCAAGGAAGGTCCTGTCCTTCTGCGCCGCCTTCATCAGAAGAGCGAAGGATGCGAGCTGCTTGGCCCTGGTATCGAGGTCAATGCCGATGAGATTGTTCCGGAATATGCTCTCTATGGCCATTCTCGGGGAGTAGAACTCCTCCATGTACATCTCATAGAGAAGGTCGAATCCCTCATTCAGGATGTGTCCCGAACCGCAGGCCGGGTCAATCAGCTTGTATTCCTTAATGTCTTCAATCCGGAGTATTTCATCCTCCGGAGTCGGCTCCGTCGGTTTGACCAGATACTGCATCTTCTCCTCCAAGGAGGAGTAAGGGTTGTTGTCCAGATAGATTCTTCCAATGGTGTTCTGGACCATGTACTTCACAATCCAGTTCGGGGTGAATATCTGCGTTGCCGCAGGGATATCCTCCTTGGCCACTTTCTCCTTGCTGGCAAACACCTCGTCCTTTTTCTCAGAGATGTAGAACTGGTAGAGCCATCCGATAAGCTCTGACTTCTCATAGTCCTCCTGCGTAATGAAGGTGGTGTTGTTCAGCAGGTCAACGAATCCTCCGGAAGCGAGTATATTGTCCGGAAGGAGCAGCGAGATGTATTTCTCGATGCCTCCGAAGCAGTTGTATATGACCGAATCAGACTCGCAGAACGCCGCTATGAGAAGAGCGAACTGCGCATCTATCTGAGTCGGGTCCGCAAGCAGGTTGTCCAGTTTCTCGCGGTTATGGGCAGATAGTGGCATTGTGAGCCTTCCGGCCCTTGCCTGAGCCACTATGACCGGCATCCTTGAGTCGGAGTTGACATATTCCATAACCGGTTCGATGAAGTGGTTCTTCTGCATGATGCGGATGGCCACCATCCTGTTGAACCATGTGTAGGCAGCCTCCTCGCAGACCTCCTTGATACCTTTCGCGGCGATTCTTGCTTTCAGTTCCTGCCATGCATCGTGGAACTCCTCATCCAGAATCTTGTCCATGAAGACGGTTCCACCCTGTATCTTAACCGGCTCTGCGACGATGACTTTTCCAGTCCTGTCGAAGCCAAGGGTGAGTATTCTGTCAAGGACACCCTGTCTTAGCAGGTTCCTTGACTGTATGGCAAAGTTCTTTAACGGCGTCGTGTTCATTATGCGTTCTCCCTCATGTCTATGATACCCTTATCTCATCGTTCCCATCTAGGGCGGCGATAAGTTTCTGGCGTATTGAATCTATGTAGTTGTTGAGTTCGTCGATGCTTGTTATCCTTTGAGCCCGACATATATCCTTGGCGGATACGTGTTTAATCTTCTTAGGGGCTGGCGGAGTCTTGGTTTCACCTCCTCCCGGGTTCTCATCAGGAACGACCTTGGCATCGATTGCCTGGATCTGCTGCCTGCGGAAACCATCGACATCAGCGTTGCTCTTAAGGGCGTACAGGTTGTCGGTGGTGCACTTCGCGTCAATCATATTGCGGAAGAGAGACTTGTCGAATGACACCTTCACTGATTTCGCATACTGGTCAAGTTCCTCCAGGACATCATCATAAGCCTTGTGTATCCTGTCGACATATTCCTTCTTGACATCAGCGAGTTTCCTTTTCAGGACCTCCATCCTCTTCTTGTACATCGGGAGAGTATTGATTGGATCCTTCTCCGTAAATATTCCTTTGAGCTCCTCGACATACTTACGTCCCTCCTCGTCCTGAATGAAGTCGAAGTTGTCGTTGTTGTCCTTGGCCCACTGGTAGAAACTGCGGAAGGCCGGCATCTGCGGCCCGTGGGCGAACTGGACAATGGTCTTGCACCGGTCCATCATCTGCTTGCCCTCGGTCTTCTGGGAAACGATGAGCTTGAAGAACTTCTCAGGGTCCCTCTCGCTGTACCATTCGTCCTTGACCCTTGCGATTGCCTTGTCCATCTCATCTGCGAGGACATCGACATGGTTTGCCCTGAGTTCTCCGGCTATCTTGGCATATTCCACAGGAATCTTCAGCAGAGGTGAGTCATTGTCGCTGTGGCACATATTGAAGAGCTCTGAGCTGTCGAGAGGGTAGGTCTTCGAGAAGTCGTTGAAGATTTCCTTCCATGCCTTGGTGAAGTCCTGGACGAGCTGCTGGCTTATCTGCTGTGCGGACGTTACCGTGAAACTGTTCTTGTCCTTGAGGATGAGCTCGGCGACTACCTTCTTCTCCACATTCGGATTGCCCTTGTAGGAGAATGCCCTGTTGTGACGACGGACGAGTTCGTTGACAAAGTATGCCGTGGCAATCTCGTTCCATCCGTAAGGGGCCTGATTGAAGAATGTCAGGAGGTCTCCGAGGACGGTATCACCAGGCTGACGGTTAAGGTAGTTCTCAATCTCCTGCTCAGCATCGGTGAGAGTATTCATCTCATTGTACTCGTTCGGCTGTATAGGTCTCAGGATCTTTGCCTTCAGGGCATCCGAGGTAGAAGGTGTGCTGGAGCTCACAACATAAGAAGCGAGCGGATAGACAGTCTTGCAGTGCTCCTGGAATGCTGTTTTGTAACGCTCTGTCCCTTTCCTGCTACCCAGCAATCCGGGAGCAAGGACACTCTGCCCTGTGATGACAGGGCAGGAGTCAAGGATCTTCACGAACTCCGGGTAGATGCTGTTATTGAGAAGTTCCGCAGCGCGTGACCTGAACTCGTCGTTGGTCTTCGACCTCTGCTCCGAAGCATTGGAAGCGTACTGGCTCAGGTATTCCTGCACCTTGCAGAACCAGAAGAAGTCGTTGCGCAGTCTTACGTTGTCCTGGTATGCATTGACAAGGAAGTAGACCATCTTCTTCTGGTCGTTCCTGAACGCGAATGTCTGGACATTGGTGTCCGCTGCATCCGTCTTGAACTCGACGAGGATATTCGCATTGGACTGGCCGATGATGAACCTGTCGTTGATGGCCATTCCGACGGACAGAGGATTGCCTCCGAACATCTCGCGGTTGTTTATGGTTATGTATTTGGTGATGATTCCCTTCAGTGCGTTGGCGACGGCATTTGCGTTTGGGCTCTGGCTCATGATGAGCCTGTTCACCTCGGACTCCTCCTCAGTGAGGAAGCAGTAGATGTCCGCTTTGCCTTCCTTGCTCTGCACCCTCACGACGCTCTTGTCCACAAGGTACTCAAGTGCCTTCTCTATCCTCTCCTTGAGCTCGAGTTTGCTCTGGTCAATCTCGGTCATCATCAGGGTCACGATGTTGTCGAGTGTGGCCGGGAAGAGCAGCTTGTTGTTGTCGCTGATGTTGCAGAGCATGAACAGAAGGTTGACAACTCTCTGCCCGAAGTCCTTGTCAGGATAAGTTGCTATGATATAGTTGGCATTCTTAATTGCTCTCTGCCCCTCGTGTTTCAGACCGGCCTCGAACATCGAGGAAAAGAGCATATCGAACGATATGAGCTGGCCTACCTCCTTTTCCCTGTTTTCCTGAGCTGTCTTGTGCGTGATCTTGAGCACTGAACGCTCGTTTCCCTTCACCTCCGTATCGACATACGACAAGGCGACGAATGCGTCGAAGACATTCATTATGAGCTGGAACTGGTAAGGGACAAACGGATAGTAGTTGATGAAATCCTGCTTGTCGGCATACCTGCGGTATCCTGTAGGCAGATCGAACTGGGATTCTATGGCGTTCTTTTTCTCGTCGTAGAGCTTTCCGAGGACAGTCTCCGCATCTGCATCCTTGTCAAGGATTCGCTTCTGGGTGATGTATTCGGTGTTGGTTCCCTGAAGGGCAACGCGTGTCTGGAAACGTCCGAGAATCTTGCCGTACTGGTCTGACGTGTCAGTGATTCTGCAAGTGTCGAGCACCTCCGAAAGATCCTGCTGAGCCGTACATCCGACCCAGACTTTCTTCCCGCAGCTGTCAGCTATGCCCGTGACTATCTGCTGGAACTGAAGGAGAAGTTCTTGGCGTGAACCGATGAACTGGCTCACCTCGTCTATGAAGAACACTATACGGTAGTTGTCATCTTTCCCTTCAAGATAGTTCTTGAATTCCTGGCAGAGTCTCTCAGGGGTCGGATCGATGGTATTGCCCTCAATCTGCCTGCGAATGACGTCGGTCGACAGCGAGGCCACTTCTGCGGCCTTATCCATGACGTAGTCGAGCTCAGTGATCGCGAGGGTCTCGGCGTCCCTGTCCCAGTCAAACCCGTCCTCGGCGAGAGCCGCCTTGAACTGTCCGTACATGCCCTTTTCCATAAGCGGCTTCTCAAGGTACTGTGCGAGGGATATGTTGAACTTGTGGAATCCCCGGAATCCGTTGAATTCTTCCCATATAGCCTTTGCGAACGTGGTTCTGCTGTTGGTGTTGTCCCCGATCTTGTCTCCGATGTTGAACAGGACGGTGTCTATGTGAGCGACCTTCAGCCATGACACTAGGTCGTTGAAGTCAGAAATAGTCGCCCTCAGCCTGCTGTTCTGGTTCTGAAGTGGGTCGAAGTCGTTCTTGACAGCATCCAGGACCCGTCCGAGAGCCTGCTCTCTGTGAACAGGAGAAAGACAGAAATTGAGGTATTTCAACAGATGGGACTTACCTGACCCGTAGTATCCGCTAATCCAGATTCCCGTATGGCTTACTCTCCTCAGCCTTATGGCATTCAACACATCGTAGAGCCCGTTCAATATCTCGTCCGTGAAGACATACTCCTCTATCTCGACCCTTATGGTTGATTCGCTGTTGTCTGTTACTGACACGGCCGGGTTCAGTGGCCTTGAAATATCATTCTTGTATAGTTTCTCAAGTATCATAATAGTTCTGTTTTCTAATCGTTCATCAATACTATGGCCCTGTATGTGTGGTTGTCCTCCAGATCCCCGAAGAGTTTGAACGTAGCTCCGTCCTGATCTCCCGGATAGAAGAGTATGATTTTATACCTCTCGGAGTGGTTGTGCTTCTCATATCGGTTGAGAAGATTGCTGGTCCTGAGATAAGGATAGATGTTGCCCAGCCCGTACATGAACACATACGGACGGATAAAATTGTCAACCTTGCTGACGTGTTCCATTATCCTGTTATGAATATAGAGCAAGAAGTCGTCGCTGTTAGCCTTGAGCAGGAGGGCTTTCGTCACGTCTTCCGGTTTGGTCTCATCCTTCTCGAGCATATACTTGAGATATGACGGATGCTTTCCGAATGATTGTGCGTCCATGAACCTGCAAAACTCCTCAAAGATGTCCAGCGTAAGCACATCTACATTGTTGACCGGGCGCTTGATGTTCTCTTTGATTTCATCAATCTGTTCACGCATCTCGAACTCTTTGTCCGCTGGATAGAGATACACGTAAAAATTATAGAAAAGGTCTCCGCTATGGGTGTCCTGGAATTTCTTGCTGCACAGCTTTTCGTAAAGTTGTGCCACTGTCATCGGTTTCATAATGAGACTCGCTTTAGCTGTTCAATCTTGTACTGTGGAAGGAAGCATGCCTGGAGGAACCATAGTTCTCCGCTCCTTACGTATTGGATATAGGCGTCATCGGACAGTGATGGAGGCATCAGTTCTCCAGTTGAATGGTTGATGAGTCCTGCCTGCTTGAGGATGGTGATATAGCAGCTGGCGATTTTCTGCCTTGTCTGCTCGGTCCAGCTGTTGACCAGTTCGTCCGTTGCCGCTATCTCGCTGATTTTCATCAACACATCTCCGTTGCAAAGAACCCTGTCGATGGAATTGTACTTGGGCAAAGCCAGATCGACTTGGAATTCAAACAGAAGCCTGTATGTTTTCAGTATGACGTAAAACAAGGCGAACTTCTGCTGGTCTTCAGGAAGGGTCATGAATATTTCCCAAAATGACCTCGGCATGGTATCGAACCGTTTTGACAGCTCGGTTGTCACCCGTTCTCTTGATGATGTCGCCTGAATCTTCAGGTACTGAGCATCTTCTTTGAGTCTCTTCTTCGTAGAGGTAGAGTTTTCTTCCAACAGCATCTGAACAACGACAAGTGTCTCGTTGAACATCATGCTTGCGGCGGTGAACGATGCGTTATATGTGCTGGTTGTGGTCTTCATTGTCTGTGGATATGATTCTCCCAATGTAATTATTATTCAAATGTAACACATTTTTTGACAGGTTGTTCCATTGATGTATACATTTGACGCTATTTGGCGAGATTTTATGAATATTCTCGCTGTTCAGGCATTGTGAGACACATAATTTGCTTCTTTCGGGCGAGAATAATCACGACGATATTTGTCGCTGAGGAGTTCAACCTAACGAACCAGTCCGAGTCATAATCTGACCAGGACTGGTTCATAATGGTTCATTTTCAGGTATTACAATAACTGCATCGCTATTACAGCACAGGCCTCTGCATCCGCAAGGGCGTGATGGTGGTTCACGAGGTCATAGCCGCAGGCTGCTGCAACGGTCTGCAGCTGATGGTTCGGAAGCTGGCAGCCGAAATGTTGTCGGGAAGCCGCCAGGGTGTCGTGGAACTCATAATCGGGATAGTCCATCTGATAGACACGGAACACGGCCTTGAGACATCCTTCATCGAAACGGGAGTTGTGCGCAACTAGCGGGAGGCCCTCGATGAGAGGTTCAATCCTCTCCCACACATAAGGGAACACCGGAGCGTCATCCGTGTCCTCCGGACCCAGCCCGTGTACCTGCTGGCAGAACCATTGGTAGTACTCCGGTTCGGGATGGATGAGACTGTAGAAAGAGTCCACAATCTCCCCGTCACGCACTATCACCACTCCGACGGAGCATACGCTGG
>JAEDEB010000111.1 GCA_016293535.1 Bacteroidales bacterium
CGCCCGATAGTCTTCGATCCGGTCAACCACGACTATCTGGAACTCGGAGCGAAAGCGGGAAAGGCCTTCGGCGAAGGCAATAAGCTGAAATAAGGAGGTGCCGATGCCGGGACTTTTGGAATACGATATGGGTGGGGGAGTGCGCGCCTTCACTGCGGGACGGGACGTGCCGCTGCCCTGTGCGGTGGTTCAGCCGCATCAGACCCACTCGACGGTGGTGGCCCACGTGGACAGGCCCGGACTCACAAGGGAGGACCTCGAAGGGGTGGATGCCCTGGTGACGGACCTTCAGGGTGTCGCCATCGGGGTCAGGACAGCGGACTGCATACCGGTCCTGCTGTACGATCCGGTGCACGGGGCAATCGGCGCCGCGCATAGCGGATGGCGGGGAACGGTCAACATGATAAGCAAGAAGACAGTGATGGAGATGTGCCGCCTGTTCGGTTCCCATCCTGATGACATACGGGCCGTCATAGGTCCGGGTATAGGCTATGACAGTTTCCAGGTAGGTGAGGAGGTGGCCCTGACCTTCAAGGAATCGGGATTCCCGATTGACAGGGTGTGGTCGTTCAGGGGAGCGCGGAAGGAAGGGACGATGGAAGGCGGCCACCACCTTGACCTGAAGGAGTGCGTGCGCCATTCACTTGTCGAGTGCGGAGTGGCTGAAGGGAACATAAGCGTCTCAGACATAGACACCTACACTGACGGACGGTTCTATTCGGCACGCCGCGAGGGTATCTCCTGCGGCAGGAACATCAATGCGATAATGCTGCTATGATCCTGTATTTTTTGTGACAATATTTGATGATTGCGGAAGAGAGAATGAAATAAGTCGTATTTTTGCCAGGTCATATAATACCACAAAATTCATATAGAAACATTTTAGAAATGAAGAAGTTGCTGCCAATAGTCGTCATTTTGCTGATGACACTTCCGCTTTATGCGCAGAATCCGGTGTGGAATCTCGAAGTCGAGGCCTCGGAACTCAATCTCGTAGGCAAGGCATTCTACGATACCCCAAATCCTTACCACAGGATTGACACATGCAGGTTCAAAGGCTTTACCAAGGGAGAAAACATGCAATGCCGTTGCGCCGCGGGTCTTGCAGTCCTTTTTACGACCGATGCGGATGCCGTGGGCGTAAAGATGGACTTCGACGAAGCCAGCGGGGATTCCTACCGCTCTTACAGGGGCTTTGACCTATACATCAGGAAGGACGGAAAATGGCTCTGGGCCGGGATGTGCGACTTCCCTCGCATCCACAAGAACAAGGAGGATGTCCGTACTATCGTACAATGCATGGCGGCAGGAGAAAAAGAGTGTCTGCTCTATCTCCCGCTCTATACTGACATCAAATCCTGCAAGGTCTGCGTTTCCGGAGCCTCTCACATTGACCCTATGGAATCTCCATTCAGGCATAAGATAGTTTTCCACGGCAGCAGTTTCACTCACGGCATCAGCACGGCCCGTGCCGGCATGTCATACCCCGTGCAGTTCATGCGACGCACAGGCCTGCAGCCCATTACACTGGGATTCAGCGGCAATTGCAAGATGCAGCCTTATTTCGCAGACGTTCTCGCGGAAGTCGAGGCGGATGCCTATGTGTTCGATCCTTTCTCCAACCCGAACATCCCTATGATCCGGGAGCGTCTCCGTCCTTTCATCGACAGGATGGTGAAGGCTCATCCAGGCAAGCCTATCATAGTGCAGCGCACAATTTACTGGGAGAAGGAGAATTTCGACACTGAGGCCCAGAAAGAATTCGGAGGACGCCGCGCTCTGTCGGACAGTCTTATGACTGAGATATGCAAAGAGTACAAGGATGTTTATTATATCAAACCCGACGCTGCTCTGCACAATGGGGAATCATCGACAGCCGATGGAGTCCATCCGAATGACCATGGTTACTCCCTCTGGGAAAAATCCATAGAGAAGCCCATTCTCAAAATCCTGAGGAAGTACTATAAGGATATCAAGTAGTTTCTTGGATGAGATGAAGTCAAAATCGCTCTTATCCCTCCTTTCAGCAGCACTACTGCTGCCTTTTGCCCTTTCCTGCGGGCAGAAAATCGAATGTTCCGTACCTGCGCATATCGAAGACGGGCGCATAGTTCTGGAAACCCCGCCGCGTGAGAAAGGGCAGCAGAGCGCCCTGCTCATGCGTTGCGAGCCCCTCGATACAGTCAGGATAGGCATCATAGGTGTCGGAATGCGCGGACGCTCGGCGATTACCCGCCTGAGCCGGATCGACGGTGCGAGGATTGCTGCCATATGCGACATCAAATCCGAGTGCATAGAAAAGGCGGAACGTATTCTCGAGAGGCAGGGATGCACCGGAGTCAGAGTCTACGGCGGCGACGGCGGATGGAAGGAACTCTGCGCGGCTGAGGACGTGAATCTCGTGTATATATGCACAGACTGGAAGAAACACACGCTTATGGCCGTCCACGCGATGCAGCAGGGCAAGCACGTCGCGGTCGAGGTTCCGGCGGCGATGAGCATAGCCGAGTGCTGGGATCTGGTCAATACCTGCGAGAAGACCCGCCGCCACTGCATGATGCTCGAGAACTGCGTATATGATTTCTACGAAATGTCGGCTCTGAATATGGCCCAGCAGGGACTTTTCGGCGACATATACCATGTTGAGGGTGCATATATCCATAACCTCGACCATTACTGGACAGAATATCAGGACAACTGGCGTCTCGAATACAACCGCGACCACCGCGGCGACAATTATCCTACCCACGGCATCGGCCCTGTCTGCCAGGTACTCGATATCCACAGGGGTGACCGCATGGACTATCTCGTTTCGCAGGACAGCGATTCCTTCCACGGCTCGGCAGTGGCGAAGGAGCTGATGGGCTCTGAAGAGTTCGCCGACGGGGATCATACAGTCACCCTGATACGTACCGTCAAGGGACGTCAGATCGAAATCCAGCACAATGTCTATGCTGCCCGCCCGTACAGCCGCATGTACTCGATAACAGGTACGAAGGGCTATGCGTCCAAGTATCCGAACAGGAGTCTTGCCGTAGGGGATGACCCTGAGCGTTTTGCTGCTCCGGAGAAGGTGGATTCCCTGCTAGAAGCATACAAATTCGATTTCGTCCGCGAGATCGAGGACAAGGCGCGCGAGGTCGGTGGACACGGAGGTATGGACTATATAATGGACTACAGACTCGTGCGCGCCCTTCGCGAGGGACTGCCTTTGGATCAGGATGTTTATGACGCTGCGGAATGGAGCTGCCTGACCGAACTCTCAGAACTGTCGATACGGTACGGAAGCCTTCCAGTGGCCGTGCCTGACTTCACGAGAGGGGAGTGGGACGTCATCGACGGATTCCGCTACTGAAGCCGACTGCATCCGCTACTGAAGCGACGGATTCTGTTTTAAAAATAAAGGAGAGGGTGACCAAGGTCCTGAGACCGTCAGTCACCCTCTTCATTAGGAAGGCCTTGCCGTAAGCCGGTTTCTGTTTCATTCTGTCATTTATCTTCGCAACCTACCCCCTGGCATCGGGCGGGCAGCCCTCATCTGCCAGTATATTTGG
>JAEDEB010000045.1 GCA_016293535.1 Bacteroidales bacterium
CTCGTTGAGGCGCTGTATGTCCTCGTCGAACCATATATCCTTGCCGCCTATGGTGGAAACGCCTTTGCTCTTGAGCTGTATGGCCTGGATAGGGGTCTTCGCCACGAGGTTTCCGCGACTTGTCCTGCCCTTTATCGCCAGGGTCGAGAAGTCGTACTCGTCGCTGAGTTTCTTTAGCTTTGGACGTGCGCGCAGCCTTATCCTCACTGTCTCAGCCTCGCCGTTGTGGTTGACCGTGAACCATAGTATGCGGCTGCCTGGAGTGCCTGTGGTGATGTCGTATTCCTTGTCACGGGTGACAGAGGTGACAGCAAAGCGTTTGGCGTAGCTTACGCCGCTCGCTCCGTCCCTGTATATGCAGTTGTAGATGGTTCTGGTGTCGTTCCTGTCGAAAACGCCGACATACAGGAGGTCCTTCCCGTAGAAAGCCTTGTCGGAAATCTTCACTACCCTGTATTTTCCGTCCTTGGAGATGACTATGATTTCCGAGAGGTCGGAGCAGTCACAGACGAATTCGCCGTTGTCCTCCTTCTTCAGGCTCATTCCAACGAAACCCTCTGCAAGGTTTGCGTAGAGCTTGGCATTGTTGCTGACCACCTTGGTGGCGGCGATGGTCTCGAAGCTTGTGATTTCCGTCCTGCGGGGATGGTCGGCGCCGTATTTCTTCCTGAGGCCCTTGAACCAGTTGACGGTGTAGCGGACGATGTGTTCGAGGTCGTACTGGACCTGAGCCATTTCCTTTTCCAAGGCCTTGATTTTTTCGTCCATAGCCTTGGCGTCGAACTTCGAAATCTTGCGCACCGGCTTTTCCACAAGTCGGAGTATGTCCTCCATCAGGATTTCCTTGCGGAGCAGACCCTGATACTCCTTCATCCTTGTGAATACGTCCTTGAGCTGGTCCTCCCAGGTCCGGGCCTCGTCGTTTTCGAGGAGCTTGTAGACCTTGTTCTCGAAGAATATCTTCTCGAGGGAGTTGTAGTGCCAGTCCTTCGTGAGCTCGTCCATCCTGATGTTCAATTCCCATTCGAGGAGATCCTTCGTGTGCATGGTGTCGAGCCTCAGAACGTCATCGACGCCGAGGAACTCCGGTTTGTGGTCCACGATGACGCAGGCGTTCGGGGATATGGAGACCTCGCAGTCGGTGAAGGCGTAGAGCGCATCTATGGTCTTGTCCGGCGATACGTCGTTCGGCAGGTGTATGACAATCTTTGCGACCTTGGTCGTGAGGTCGTCAATCTTCCTGATCTTTATCTTGCCCTTCTCCTTGGCCTTGATGATGGAGTCGCATAGGTTGCCGGTGGTCTTTCCGTATGGCACCTCCGTGATTTCTATGGTGTTCTTGTCAACCTTCTCGATTTTCGCACGGACCTTGACGACTCCGCCTCTTCTTCCGTTGTTGTATTTGCTGCAGTCCACATATCCACCGGTCGGAAAGTCAGGATAGAGTTCGAACGGGCGTTCCTCCAGTATGGCTATGGATGCATCGATGAGTTCATTGAAATTGTGGGGCAGAATCTTGGACGCGAGACCGACGGCTATGCCCTCGGCGCCCTGGGCGAGCAGGAGAGGGAATTTCACCGGGAGTTCGACCGGCTCGTCGAGCTTGCCGTCATAGGTGCGCATGAAATTGGTGGTCTTCGGGTTGAAGACGACCTCCTTCGCGAATTTTGAGAGGCGGCACTCTATGTATCGGCCTGCGGCATTCGGGTCTCCTGTTATGATGTTGCCCCAGTTACCCTGGGTGTCGATGAGCAGATTCTTCTGACCCAGTTGGACAAGTGCTCCGAAGATGGACTGGTCGCCGTGAGGATGGTAAGCCATCACCTGTCCGACAACCTTGGCCGCTTTGGTGAGGGTGCCGTCGTCGTTGACGTACATAGCCTGAAGCACGCGCCTCTGGACCGGCTTGAGACCGTCCACAAGGTGCGGCACTGCCCTCTGGAGTATTACATATGAGGAGTAGTCGAGGAACCAGTCCTTGAACATCCCCGAGAGCTTGAACTTGCGGCTGTGCTCCGAGAGAAGTTTGTCGAACCTGCCTTCCCTGACGTCTGCGAGTTTCTCATCCGCGGCATCCCCCGTGCCTTCCACAGGGATGTCCTGATCTTCCAATTCGTCCATACAGTGTCTTAGAATTCGTAACCAAACCTTTTGAGTTCCCTCCTGTTCTCGCGCCAGTCAGAATCGACCTTCACGAACAGGCTGAGGAAGACCTTGGTCTGGAAAAAGTCTTCCATATCGACGCGGGCTTCTGTCCCGACCTTCTTGAGGGAACTGCCTCCCTTTCCGATTATGATTCCCTTCTGGGAGTCGCGCATCACATATATGGTTGCGCGTATGTCGTAGCGTTCCTTTCCCTCCTTGAACTCGTCTATCTCGACCTGACAGGAGTACGGTATCTCCTGCGAGAAATTGAGGAAAATCTTCTCCCTTATGATTTCCGAGGCGAAGAATCTCATGTTCTTGTCCGTAAAGGTATCCTTGTCGTACCACGGAGGCGCGACAGGCAGGGCCGCCACTATGGATTCGAAGATGTTCTCAAGATTGAACTTCTCCTGAGCCGATGCCGGATAGATGACAGCCTTCGGGACCCTTTCCTTCCACCATGCCATCAGTTCCATCACCTTGTCCTGGGTGCTGATGTCTATCTTGTTGACAACTATGATGACAGGACATTCGATGCGGCTGAGCTTCTCCACATACTCCTCGTTCTTGTCAGCCTTCTCGACCGTATCTGTGACGTAAAGTATCACGTCGGCATCGCCGAGGGCCTCGTCCACGAAATTGAGCATGTTCTTCTGGAGACGGTAGTTGGGCTTGAGTATTCCCGGGGTGTCGGAGTAGACTATCTGGTAGTCGTCCCCGTTCACTATGCCCATTATCCTGTGCCTGGTGGTCTGAGCCTTGGCCGTCACTATGGACAGACGCTCGCCCACGAGCGCATTCATAAGCGTGGATTTACCCACATTCGGGTTGCCGATTATGTTGACGAACCCGGCACGGTGCCTGCTTCCGGAATCAGCCATTACCTGTATGCTCCCATCTTGAGGATATTGACTTCACCTTCAGTGAGGTAGCGCCATCCTCCGCGTTTGATACCCTTCTTTGTAAGACCTGCGAAATAGACCCTGTCGAGGCCCTTCACGTCGTAGCCGAGGCTTTCGAAGATGCGTCGCACGATGCGGTTCTTGCCCGTGTGAATCTCGATTCCGAGCTTCTTCTTGTCGTTCTCGTCTATGTACTGGAGGTCGTCGGCGGCAATGTCCCCGTCGGTGAGGGTCACTCCTGCGAGTATCTTGTCGTAATCCTCCTGCGAGAGTTCGCGGTCGAGGGTTACCTGATAGATCTTCTTCTTGTCATAGGAAGGGTGGGTGAGTTTCTCCGCGATGTCACCGTCGTTGGTGAACATCAGCACGCCCGTGGTGTTCTTGTCGAGGCGTCCCACTGCGAAAACCCTTGTGTTGCAGCCCTTCAGCAGGTCCATGACGGTCTTTTCCGCGTGAGGGTCGCTGGCCGTCGTGACATAGCCCTTAGGCTTGTTCATCACAATGTACACCTTTTCCTCGCCCTTGAGCCTTTCGCCGTTGAAGCGGATGTCGTCCGTGGCGGCATTCACCTTGCTTCCGAGTTCGGTGACAACCTCGCCGTTGACCGTAACCACACCCGCGAGGATGTAGTTGTCGGCTTCCCTGCGGGAGCATATTCCCGAGTTGGCGATGTATTTGTTGAGACGAACTTCGTTCTTGATGGGAATGTTGATGAAATCGTTGTCCGAGTCCATCTCGTGGTCGAGGAGCGGACGGTCGCTGATCATCCTGTTGATGCCCTCCTCGGCTGCCCTGTTCTGGTATTTGTTGAAAGGTTTCTTTTTGTTGAATCCGGGCCTTCCGCCGCCGTTCCCGTAGGACGGCCTGCGGCCTTCGCCTCCGTTACCGTATGCCGGCCTGCGTCCTTCGTTTCCGTTTCCGTAAGCTGGCCTGCGGCCTTCTCCTCCGTTTCCGTATGCCGGTCTCCTGTCGCCGAAGGATGACCTGTGTCCTTCCTGGTTGTATCCGCGGTCGCTGTTGTAACTGCGGTCGCTATTGTAACTGCGGTCGCTGTTGTATCCGCGTGAACTGTTGTAGCTGCGTCCTTCGCCGCCGTTCCCGTAGGATGGCCTGCGTCCTTCGTTACCGTAGGCTGACCTGCGACCTTCTCCTCCGTTTCCGTAGGCCGGTCTCCTGTCTCCATAGGATGATCTGTGTCCTTCTCCTCCGTTTCCGTAAGCCGGTCTCCTGTCACCGTAGGATGATCTATGTCCTTCCTGGTTGTAGCCGCGGTCGCTGCCGTAGTTTCTTGAGCCTGATGTCCGGTTTTCTCCGTAGTGGTTTCCTGAGTTAGAATTGCTGGCGCTGCGGCTTATTCTCGGCCTGCGCACTTTACCGTTGTTGTTTTCCATTTCCTTATGCCTCCCGGCAATTTTTGTGGTTTACTTGAGCTTGAATATATAAGTGATTCTTCCCTCCTGCTGTACAGGAGCATCTGGTTTTATGTTGAAATGTGTCTGCATGGCTGCCTTCCGGGCTTCGTTGAGAAGTGTCGGGTTCTGGGTCGTGGTGCCAACCTCTCCGGGTTCCGCCCTGGTCACTTCGCCGTTCTGGTTGACGAGTATCTTTACAACCACGATTCCTTCTTCCTGCACAGTGTAGCTTGGTACCTTAAGGCTGGTGTTAACCACAGTCCTGCCCTTGAGGTGGGCGTTAGCTTCCATATTGGCAGTTTCTGTCCTTGTATTTCCCGACGCGTGGCCTTCGCTGAGTCTGTCTGACGGCTCGGACGAGGTCTGCGGGGCGAGCGTATCCTTGTCCGTCTTGTTTTTGGCCGAGAAGAAAAGGGCGCGCTTGTTGATTTCCTTCTTGCGCTCCGGTTCGTTCACCTCCACGTCTCCGTCATCTCCGACGGTGCTTTCGGACGCAAGGTTCGCCTTTGTTCCCTTGATAGGTGCCTCTGACGCCTTTGCGAGTTGTATAGCCTTAGTCCTGTCCGGTTCCTCGACCCTCGGCCTGATTCCGTTGTGAATCTTAGGGACAGTCAGTTCGTTCTCCTGCTCGAACTCTATGACTATGCTTTTCTCCTCTGGCGGGGGATAGATGTACTTGAGACCCGTGAAGCTTCCGCATACGACGACAACAACATGCGCGGCCACCGTAAGCACGATGCCCACAACCGTCGAAGTCCTGTCCGGCTTCACTTCATTGCGTCTCCAGCCTGCCATCCTATTCCGGTGATGTGGCCATAATGACCTTGTAATGGTTTTTCTTCGCTATGTTCATCAGCGCAACGACCTCCTTTACCGGCACGGTCTCGTCCGCGTAGATGGAGAAGGTCGGGTCTTCCTCCCCGATGAGCAGGTCTATGAGCTCATCCTCGACTTCGCTGAACATCACCGGCGTCTGGCTGCCGTTGATGTGGTAGGAGTAGGTGCCGTTGTGCCAGTCCTTCACCGACACCGATACGGTAGCCTTGGCGGCCACCTGTCCTGTGCTCTTTGGAAGGAGGAGCTTCAGGGCGTTGGGATTGACGAGCGTCGAAGTCACCAGGAAGAAGATGAGCAGAAGGAAGACGACGTCCGTCATCGAGGACATCGAGAATCCCGCGTCTATCTTTGTAGTTCTCTTGATCATCTCTTGTCTGTTTTCCGGTCCTTACTGTTTGTCGGCCGGCTCGTTGAGCATATCCATGAACTCGATGGTGCTGTTCTCCATCTGGAATACGGCGTCAGATACCTTGGCCGTCAGGAAGTTGTAGGCAAAGTATGCGACGATGCCGACCGCAAGACCTCCCACGGTCGTGACCATGGCCTGATAGATACCGCTCGAGAGCAGGGAGATGTCGATGTTGTTGCCTGCCTGGGCCATGTTGAAGAAGGCCTTGATCATACCGGTCACGGTGCCGAGGAATCCTATCATCGGGGCGCCGCCGGAAATCATGGCGAGGTAAGGCAGGCCCTTCTCGAGACGCTGTACTTCCACGTTGGCGGTATTCTCCACAGCAGACCTGATGTCTCCCAGAGGTCTTCCTATGCGCTCGACGCCCTTGAGCACGAGGCGTGCGACAGGGGAGTCATACTCTTCGCAACGGCTTGTCGCCGCCTTGATCTTGCCTTCGTGTATGAGGTCCCTGACCTCGGCGAGGAAACGTTTGTCCACATTGGCTGCCTTGCGGAGCATCCACCACTTCTGGCCGAAGATATAAACGGCAATGAGTGAGAGGATAAGGAGGACAATCATGAGCCAGCCGCCCTGCTTGCACATGTCGATGAGGGGCAGGGACATTTCCTGGGCCTGGGGTACTGCTTCGGACATTGCGGCTGCCGCTGCAGCGACTGTGTCCGTCTGGAGAAGTGTAATCATATTTCTGTATTCTTTGTTTTGCCTTTTAACCTGCAAATATAGCAAAACCTGCGGAATACAGCAAAAATCAGACCTTGCAGAAGATTATTTGAAGATCGCTCCGATGGCGGACGCTTCAATCATCGATCAGTATTCGACCTTGGTGAGGAAGAGGGCGTGCCCCGGAACGGATTCGCCGGCGTCGCAGCGGGTCCCGTCGGCTATGAGTTCCGAAAACCAGGAGGGGTCGCGACGTCCTCTGCCGACGTCCACCAGCGAGCCCACTATTGCGCGGACCATGTTCCTCAGAAAGCGGTCAGCCCTGACTGTGAACACCAGATAGCCCCCGTCCGGGTATCCCATCATATCCACGTGGACGGGTCTGTACCTTTCCCACCGCGCGTAGCTTACGGTGCATATCGATGTCTTGTTGTTTCCGCCCGTCTTTTCGAAGCAGCTGAAATCGTGGGTGCCGAGCAGGCTGGCGCAGGCCTCGTTCATCCTGTCCATGTCGAGAGGATATCTGCACCACCATGACCATTCCCCTATGAAGGGGTCTTTCGACAGATTTATGAAGTAGCGGTATTCCCGGCTTACAGCGCTGAAGCGGGCGTGCCAGTCCTGGCTGAATGAGCCGTCGGCGGGGCGAGGGATTGCCGGCGCCGGGACGAGTTCGTGGACGGCGATGCTGACAGGGAGGATGGCATTCAATTTGCAGGCAAGCCGCTCCGGCTCAAGGAGCAGTTCACCTTCGGTGTCAAAGTGGAGGATATAGTTCACCGCATTGACTCCGGAGTCTGTCCTGCCCGCGCCTGTGACGCGTATGGCGGTCCCTAGAAGTGTCGATAGGCATCTTTCCACTTCGCCTTGGACGGTTGTTGCGTCGGGCTGGATCTGCCAGCCGCAGTATGGGGCGCCGTTGTAGGAAAGCCGGATGATGTAGCGCATCTTGGATGAGTTGTTTGAAGTGTTTGAAACAAATACAAAATTATCAAAAATATACGCAATGGACAGTGTCAACATCAAAGAATTGAACGACAGGATCCAGCAGGAGAGTGCCTTTGTGGACCTGCTCACAATGGAGATGAACAAGGTCATCGTGGGACAGAAGTCCCTGATAGAGAATTTGATGATAGGTCTTCTCGCCAACGGCCACATCCTCCTCGAGGGTGTTCCGGGACTGGCCAAGACCCTTGCCATCAACACTCTGGCATCAGCGGTGGACGCCAAGTTCAACCGTATCCAGTTCACCCCGGACCTTCTTCCGGCGGACCTCATCGGCACGATGATCTATTCCCAGAAGACCGAGTCCTTCCAGATAAAGAAGGGACCGGTCTTCGCCAATTTTGTGCTCGCGGATGAAATCAACCGTTCTCCGGCGAAGGTCCAGTCAGCCCTGCTCGAGGCGATGCAGGAGCGTCAGGTCACCATAGGCGACGAGACCTTCAGCCTCCCGGAGCCTTTCCTCGTGATGGCAACACAGAACCCTATCGAGCAGGAGGGTACTTATCCTCTGCCGGAAGCCCAGCTTGACCGTTTCATGCTCAAGGTGGTGGTAAGCTATCCGAAGAAGGAGGAGGAAAAACTCATAGTCCGCATGCACAATGCCGGAGAGTTCCCGAAGGCTCAGGCCATACTCAAGCCCGAGGACATAGTCAGGGCGCGCAAGGTCGTCAGGGAGGTCTATATGGACGAGAAGATAGAGCGTTATATCGTCGACATAGTCTTTGCAACGAGGAACCCTCAGGACTACGGGCTCGGAAAACTGTCCGGCCTCATTTCCTACGGCGCCTCTCCGCGTGCGAGCATAGCCCTTTCCATGGCTGCCAAGGCCTATGCCTTCATCAGGCGCCGCGGCTATGTTATCCCGGAGGACGTACGCGCGGTCTGCAACGAGGTGCTCCGCCACAGAATTGGTCTCACTTACGAGGCTGAGGCGGAGAATGTAACCACAGAGCAGATCATTGCCGAGGTTATTAACGCAGTTGAAGTTCCTTAATGGCTCAGGACAGGACAAGCGACCTCCTCAGGAAGGTCAGGAAGATTGAGATCAGGACCAGGGCTCTCTCCCATCAGGTCTTCGCCGGCGAGTACCATTCCGCCTTCAAGGGCAAGGGTATGACCTTCAGCGAGGTGAGGGAGTACCAGTGGGGTGACGATGTCCGCAATATGGACTGGAATGTCACGGCCCGTCTGGGCGCGCCCTATGTCAAGGTCTTCGAGGAAGAGAGGGAGATGACCGTGATGCTGCTGGTGGATGTCAGCCGCTCGGGTCTCTTCGGAACCTCTTCCATGAGCAAGCGCGACCTCCTTGCAGAGATTGCCGCCGTGCTCTCCTTCTCCGCGATCATCAACAATGACAAGGTCGGTGCCCTGCTCTTCAGCGACAAGGTGGAGAAGTTCATTCCGCCGAAGAAGGGCAGGAGCCATCTCCTGCACATCATACGCGAGGTCGTGGAGTTCACTCCGGAGTCTGACGGCACCGATGTGGGAGCCGCGCTGAGGTATCTCACCAACGCGATTAAGAAGAAGTGCACAGCCTTTGTGCTTTCCGACCTCATCGACGTGGACGCTGAGCGTATGCCGCGCTATGAGGATGCGCTCAAGGTCGCTGTGAACCGCCACGACATTTCGATGATAGAGGTCTATGATCCGGCGGAAAGGAACATACCCGATGTGGGACTCGTCCACGTCAAGGACTCCGAAACGGGGAAGGCCGCGTGGGTGGACACCTCGTCCGCAAAGATGAGGGCGGAGTACCGCCGGTGGTTCTCCGACGTTGCCGACAACACCTCCAAGCTCCTTATGAAATACAGCGTGGACAGTGTCAGCATCGCGACTGACCAGGACTACGTCAAGGGACTGATGACATTTTTTCAGAAGCGATGAATAATTCAGGAAGCCTGATGAGAAGCTTTTTCACAATATTGGCGGCGCTCTTTTGCCTGCCGGCAGCTGTCTTTGCGCGGGGACGCGGGGAGGACATTGCCGACGGTGCCTTTCTGCGCCAGTTACAGGAGAGGGATTCCGTACTCATAGCCGACCAGCTCAAGTACGGCGTAAGGCTCAATTCGGTGGAGGAAGGCACGAGACTGATGCTTCCGGACTGGAAGGATACGGTCGTGACCGGAGTGGACCTGGTCCGTTCGTGGACTCTCGATACGGTCCGTGTCCGCAAGGCATCCAAGGACAGGCCCGCCGGCTATGACATCGAGGCTTATGTTGTGCTGACAAGTTTCGAGGAGGGTCTTCACGACCTTCCTGGCATAAGCGTGGGACGGTGGTTCCCGGACGGCGTGACGGATACGCTCAGTTTCGAAGCCACCCAGCTCGTGGTCAAGACCCTGCCTGTGGATACGGCGACTTTCGTCGTCAACGACCTCAAGGGGCAGGTGCGCTATCCTGTGACTTTCAGGGAAGTGCTCCCTTACCTGCTGGGCTGTCTCGCCTTTGCGGGCCTCGTGGCCCTGCTTGTGTGGATGATTGTCCGTATGCGTCGGCGCAGGGCTGAGAAGGAGGCTGCCTCCAGGGAACCTGCCCATATCACCGCCCTGAGGAAACTGGACAGGTGGCGCGGGGAGAAATTCTGGGAACCGGCCCAGCAGAAGGCCTTCTATTCCGGGGTAACCGATGTCCTGAGAGAGTACATATACGCCCGCTACGGGGTTTCCGCGATGGAGATGACCACGCGCGAACTTTTCGCAGCCCTTGCCGACAGGCAGATTCCGGAGGAACTTTCGGGAGAGCTCCGGGAACTCTTCGAGAGGGCGGATTTCGTGAAGTTTGCGAAGCATGCGGCTGAACGCGAGGAGAACGCTGCTGTCGTTCCTTTTGCAGTGCGCTTCGTCACGTCCACCTACCAGTCTGACATAGAGGATGAGGCCGCAGCAGCGCAGAACGACAAACCAACTGAAACAGGGGAGGAAAAGTGATGTTTTTCGAATATCCTGCAATACTCTGGCTCGAGTTCATACCTCTGCTGCTTCTGGGCTTTTATGTCTGGCAGGAGCTCTGCGGCAGACGCCCGCACATGAGGGTATCCGCACTTGCGCCATGGAAGAGTGCCGATACGCGTATTCGTGCGCTTCTGCGGCATATTCCGACCGTCCTCATGCTCGCGGCTGTTTCGCTCATAATAGTGGCTATGGCGCGTCCGCGTTCGTCCAGCCAGATGGAAAAGATCGACACCGAGGGCATTGACATAGTTCTCGCGATGGACGTTTCTTCCAGTATGCTCGCACGCGACTTCAAGCCCGACCGCCTGTCCGCCTCGAAGGACATAGCCATCGAGTTCATTTCGCAGCGGCCGTATGACCGTATGGGCATAGTCGTTTTCGCAGGGGAGAGCTATACCCAGTGCCCGCTCACCACGGACCGCGCGGCGCTGATAAATATGATGAAGGAGGTCCAGACCGATCTCATCGAGGACGGAACCGCCATAGGCAACGGACTCGCGACGGCGGTTGCGAGGATGAAGGATTCGGATGCGAAGAGCAGGGTCGTGATTCTGCTGACCGACGGCGTCAACAACAGGGGAGAGGTGACCCCGCAGACGGCTGCGGAGATTGCGAAGACCTACGGCGTGCGTGTGTACACCATAGGTGTGGGAGCCAACGGGACCGCTCCATATCCGGTGATGACCCCTTGGGGACCGGATGTACAGAATATGCAGGTGGAGATTGACGAGGACCTGCTCAGACAGATAGCGGACGCGACGGGAGGCAAGTATTTCCGCGCTACCGACAATACCAAGCTGGCGGAGATTTACAGCGAGATAAACAAGATGGAAAAGGCGAAGACCACGGTTGACAGTTTCCCTGTCTACAAGGAACTGTTCTCCTCCTATGCTGTCATCGCCCTTGTCTGCCTGTTGCTCTCCCTCTGCCTCGGAATGTTCACCAGAAGACTGCCATAGGAGGGAAGACTTATGTTGTATTTTGCACAAACCGATTTTCTGCTGCTTCTGCTGCTGATTCCGTTTTTCTTCGTGGCTTATGCCCTCGTGAGAAGAGCTCGCCGCAAGCGTGTTGAAAAGCTCGGAGACCCGGCTCTCGTGTCCGCACTTATGCCTTCGGCGTCGGCTGCCAAGGGCTGGGTGAGACTCAGTCTCTTCAGTGTGGCCTTCTTCTTCTTCGTGCTGGGTCTTGCCCGCCCGCAGATAGGAGCCAAACTCAAGGAGCACAAGATCAAGGGCGCGGAGATAATGATATGCCTTGACGTGTCCAACTCCATGCTCGCGGAGGATTATTCTCCGAACAGGCTCGAGAGGGCAAAACTGGCTATATCCAGACTCGTGGACAAACTCAGCGGCGACAGGATAGGGCTCATCGTTTTTGCCGGCGAACCCTTTGTCCAGCTCCCGATAACGACTGACTACATTTCCGCGAAAATGTTCATGAACACGGTTTCCACCGAATCGGTTCCGGTTCAGGGCACCGCAGTGGGAGAGGCCATCAACGTTGCGATACGCAGTTTCAGCGCCCAGAGCGAGAAGAGCCGCGCGATAATCGTCATCACCGACGGCGAGAATCACGAGGATGACCCGGTGACTGCCGCACGTCAGGCGGCGGAACTCGGGATAAGGGTGTTCACCATAGGTGTGGGTTCCCCGGAGGGCAAACCTATACCGGTCAACGGAGAACTTCTCAAGGACAAGGAGGGGAACATAGTGGTCACGAGGCTCGACGAGTCGGTGCTTCGCGAAATCGCGGAGGCCGGTTCGG
This sequence comes from Bacteroidales bacterium, assembly GCA_016293535.1. Classification (GTDB taxonomy): domain Bacteria; phylum Bacteroidota; class Bacteroidia; order Bacteroidales; family UBA932; genus Cryptobacteroides. Next base: position 12,095 of record JAEDEB010000045.1, read on the forward strand.
GTGCATACGTGCGTGCGGGTAACAGCGAATTCGGTCTTCAGCCCATAGTCGACAGCATCAAGAAGATGGACGAGGAGGAATTCAGTTCAATGGTTTTCGAAGAGTTTGATGAACAGTATATGTATTTCTTCGCCATCGCGCTGGTGTTCCTGGTGCTTGAAATACTGATAGGCGAAAGAAGATACGGGAGGAGTATATTCAAATGATGACATCCGGATTTTTCAGAACAGTGAGCTGCAGGTTCGGAGCGCTTATGGCTCTGGTTTTTGCGTTTCCGCTTATTGCTTCGGCACAGGTGGACAGACACGATGTGCGCAAGGGCAACCGCGAGTTCCGCAGGGAAGACTATAGGGCGGCAGACGTCGATTACAGGAAGGCGCTGCTCCGCGATTCGACTTCATTCGCGGCCAATTTCAATCTCGCCAATACCCTCTACCGCCTTGCCGGAGGGCAGGAGGCGCAGGGCGGACTGGAGGAGATGAACAAGTACTACAAGGCTGCCCAGGCCGGGGCGGAAGGCTCGGAGTATGAGGCTGACTACTGGTTCAATATGGGAGATGCAGCTCTTGCAGCCAAGGATTACAGAACAGCAGTGGATGCTTTCCGCAGGTCCCTGCTGAAGAGGCCTGAGGACCTTGAGGCGAAGGAGAACTACATCTACGCAAAGGCAAAACTGGACGAACAGGAACAGAATCAGGACCAGAATCAGGACCAGAATCAGGACCAGAACCAGGATCAGAACCAGGATCAGAATCAGGATCAAAACCAGGACCAGAACCAGGACCAGAACCAGAACCAGGATCAGAATCAGGACCAGAACCAGAATCAGAACCAGAATCAGGATCAGAACCAGGATCAGAACCAAGACCAGAATCAGGACCAGCAGCCTCAGGGTCTGAGCCCTCAGCAGGCCCAGCAGATGCTTCAGGCAATACAGGCAAAGGAGAAGGAAACTCAGGACAAGGTCAACAAGGAGAAGGCTCTTTTGATGCAGTCACGTCAGAAAGAGAAGAATTGGTAGAAGAAGTAAAGAGAGAGGTATGAAGAAGATGAAGAAATTGACATTGCTTTTCGCATTGGCGCTGGTGCTGCCACTCGCGTCGCAGGCTCAGGGAATAAAGGTAAGCGCGCCTAACCTCGTGGCTCTCGACGAGCAGTTCAAACTGACCTTTTCAGTCGAGGGGGAGGGAAAGCCTTCCGACTTCCAGTGGAACTGCAGCAGTGATTTCCAGCTTGTGTGGGGGCCACAGAAGGGCTACTCGTCGTCAACCAGCATAATCAACGGCAAGGTGACAAGTTCTTCCACGACTTCATATACATATATACTTATGGCGAAGACCCCGGGGCGCTTTACCCTTCCGGGAGCCACGGCAAAGTTCAACAAGGAGTCGATTTCCTCCGCTCCTTTCACCATAGAGGTAGTCTCAGGCGGCCAGTCCTCAGGGTCGCAGTCTTCGGGCAACCAGTCTTCGGGCAGCCAGTCCTCGGGTTCCCGCCCTTCGGGCAGTTCCTCCACCTCAGGGGCTTCTTCTGATGACATATACATGAGGCTTCACCTGAGCTCGACCAGAGTGGTGGTAGGCCAGCCCGTCATCGCGACGGTCAAACTTTATCAGAGAGTGGACGTCGCCGGTTTTGACGATGCCCGTTTCCCGTCATTCAACGGTTTCTGGAGCCAGGATATAACCCCACAGGGCGACATCAGTTTCGTCCGTGAAAAGGTGGGCGACGCGATTTGGAATACAGCGGTGCTGAGGAAATATGTGATAATTCCTCTCGCGTCGGGAGACCTGACCATTGACCCGGCGGAACTCGTATGCCGCATATATGTCAAGGTGAGCCCGCGTGGACACAGCATCTTCGACGGATTTTTTGACGATTATACGACGGTCAACCGCAGGGTTACGACCCCGGCCGTGAAGGTCCATGTCTCTCCTCTTCCTTCCGGTGCACCAGCCTCTTTCGGCGGAGGTGTCGGGGAGTTCAAGCTCAGGGCCCGTCTTGACAGGGATTCCCTTGCGACCCATGAGGCTGGCTCCCTTGTCGTGACGGTGAGCGGAAAAGGGAACATTTCCCTGCTTGAGGCTCCGAAGGTCAATTTCCCACCGGACTTCGAGGTCTATGACGTGAAGGCAAAGGAGTCCATTGACAAGGCAGGAGGAAGCATAAGCGGCAGCAAGTCATATGAATATCCATTTATTCCGCGCAGCGGCGGCGACTTCACCATAGACCCTGTGAAATACTCTTACTATGATGTGGCAAAGGGACGCTACGTGACCGCCGAAACTGATTCGCTGCGTCTGCACGTTGCCCGCGGCAACGAAAGCGATGCACCCGTATCTTCTGCCGGCGTAGTGGTTCCGGGCGTCACGAAACGCGGAGTCAAGAACCTCAGCGAGGATATCCGTTTCATAAAGACTGGACTTCCAACCCTTTCGGCAAAGGGTGAATTCTTTGCTGGTTCCGCTCTCTTCTGGATACTCGCCTCCCTGCTTGTCGTGCTGGCGGCAACCGTATGGGCCCTGCTCAGGAAGGTGGCTGCAAGACGGGCGGACATTGCCGGAAACAGGAACAGGAAGGCTGCGAGGATGGCGCTCAAGAGGCTCAAGCTTTCTGAGTCCTTCCTCCGTCAGAACCTGTATACTGCCTTCTATGAGGAACTTCACAAGGCTCTGCTAAACTTCGTTTCGGACAAGCTGAACCTTCCTGCCGGGGAACTTTCCAGGGAACATATGACGGAGGAACTGGCAAGGGGCGGCGTCACGGAAGGGGCAATCGCTGACTTTATGGAGGTGCTCGATGCCTGTGAGTTCGCCAGATATGCCCCAGATGCGGGTCACGATGCGATGGAGGCCCACTACAGGAAGGCGTTGGACGCAATTTCATCCATTGATTCAGGTATGAAGAAGAAAACCGCAGGAAAGGGTGCGACCGCCGTGGTGGCGACCCTGCTGATGCTCCTGCCTGCATTCGGTGTTGCTGATGCGGCAGAATATACGGATTCGCTCTGGAACGAAGGTGTCAGGGCTTATACCGAAGGTACATGGGACCTCGCTGTCTCGGCATGGACCGCAATTGAGGCGGCCGGTGTGGAATCCCCTGAGCTTTACACCAATATAGGTGACGCCTGGTACAAGTCCCAGTCCTACGCCAAGGCCATACTCTATTATGAGCGTGCGCTGAAGCTCGATCCTTCTGACGCGGATGCAAGGCACAACCTCGAGGTTGCCCGTTCTTTTGTCCAGGATGACATAGAGCCGGTGCCGGAATTCGTGCTCAAGACCTGGTGGCGCAAGTTCTGTTACTGTACGGGTTCCACCGTATGGGCAGTGCTCAGCCTGGTGTTTTTAGCCTTTGCGCTTGCGCTGCTTCTGACCTTCCTGCTCGGAGGAACTCCCGGGTTGAAGAAGACTGGCTTTTTCTGCTCGATAGCGGCCCTGCTGATGTCACTTGCGGCCCTGAACTTCTCCCTCGTCCAGAAGCACAGCTATTTCCTTCGCGACGAGGCCATAGTGATGCGTCCTGTCGTTCCGGTCAAGAGCTCTCCGTCCCAGGACAGCGCTTCCGATCTTTTCATACTTCACGAGGGGACCAAGGTGAAGGTGCTTGACAACGTGGCCGGATGGACCAATATCCAGCTCGCCGACGGACGTCAGGGCTGGCTCCGCACCGATTACACCGAACTTATCTGAAATTGAGCGATATGATGACAACCAGACTTCATTTCCCGGCAGCAATTCTGGCCGCCCTGCTTTTCGCCGCCCAGGCCACCGCTGCTTCCGCCGGCACTCATGCCCAGGCTAGCGCCGCTCCGGCTCAGGGAGCTCCGCTGCGCCTTGGGGTCGCCGGCGTCAGCCATGGACATATAGCCAATATTACGGACAATCTCGACAAGGGAATTTTCGAACTCGTCGGAGTCTATGAGGCCGATGCGGGATACCGTGAGGACAACCCTCTCCGGAGGAAGGCCGATGCCTCCATTTTCTATGACGACCTGGGCCGTATGCTCGACGAAACCCGTCCGGAGGCTGTGGTCTGCTTCGGCTCAATCAAGGACCATCTTGCTACCGTCCGCGAATGCGCTCCCCGACACATCCACGTTATGGTGGAGAAACCGCTCGGGGCCAGTCTCAGGGATGCGCGCGAAATGGTTTCTCTTGCAAGCCGTTACGGTATACTGCTGCTGACCAACTACGAGACCTCGTGGTATCCTTCGAATGCCTTCGTGAAGTCTTTGGTGGATGAGGGCAGGCTCGGCAGACTGGTCAGGATGAACGTTTTCGACGGCCATTCCGGCCCTGTCGAGATAGGATGCGCTCCACGTTTCACCGACTGGCTGACCGACCCTGTGCTCAACGGTGGTGGTGCAGTCATTGATTTCGGCTGCTACGGAGCCAATCTCGCGACCTGGCTTCTCGGAAACGAACGTCCTGTCAGCGTGACCGCTGTCCTTCATACGGCAAAGCCTGGTGTGTATCCCAAGGTCGACGACGATGCGACCATACTCCTCGACTATGCATCCGGGGTGACCGTCCAGATCATGGGCTCGTGGTGCTGGCCGTACAACAGGAAGGATATGTTCGTATATGGTCTGGAAGGATATGTGTATCAGAAGGATGCAACACATTTGGACGTGCTTGCAAAGAATCACGCGGGAAAATACGACAGTGTGACAGCACCGGCGCTTCCGAGCCCATCGGACAATCCTTTCGCTTATCTGCGCGCAGCCGTACGCGGTGAAATCACCGTGGCTCCGACAGATCTTGCCTCGATGGAGAACAATCTCATTGTCAATGAGATACTGGATGCTGCCCTTCGCAGCGCCCGTTCCGGCCGTAGCATCCGTCTCCGCTGATACACTCGCCAGTGGCGCATAGTCGGCAACGCGGCGCCGGCGTCAGCATCTCCGCCTACAGAATGGTGATGCGGCCCTGGGGCTTGCTGTAGCGGGCAGGAACGCTGCCTTTGAGAGTTTCCTTGATAAAGAGTTCCAGCACGTTGACGTCCAGAATGCCCAGACTCCTGACCTCGGCAGGGAACATGGTGTATCCGTCACCCTTGTTCCGGAGCGTGTAGACGGCACCTGCCACCGTGTATTCAGCCTTGGGGTCAAGCGGAACGAAGCCTTTCGACTCATCTCCGACCATCACCTCCCTTACTCTTCTCTGGGGCCCGGAGAAGCCTGCGAACAGCTGTTCTTTGTCCACGATTACAGGTGAAGGAACGCGGCTGTCAATGGTCAGGCGCAGTCCTGAAACCTGAAGGAAGCCGCCGAATTCTTCCGGAAGCATGGATGCCGAGTATTCGAGGGCATCCAGTATCACCTGTCCGGAGGCCTTGACAACACCTACGTCGTTCAAGAATGGGAAAAGCCTGAAGATGTCGTTGAAACTCAGTTCCCCGGCAGAAATCGCCGCCCGTATCGAACCGCCTCCGCAGATTGCAATGTCGCTGCCTGCAATGCTGCGTATCGCGTCCGCGCAGAAATCGCCGAGCCCTGTTTCCTTCCTTCTGGAGGTGCGGGGGCCGGTCTCGTCTTCAGCAGGCATATCCGCCTTGCACTGGCCTATGAATGATGACGAGAAGTGATCGTATTCCTGCTGTATAGCCTCGCTTACTGCAGCGACTGCGCTGTCTTTCAGAGGATATTCGCGTGTGGTGATTATACTGCTGCGGAGCTTTCCGTCCGTTCCGATTTCCAGCTGTCCGATGTTCTCGAAATATGCACCTGTGGAGCAGAGAAGGACAGTATTCCCATTCTTGTCCTTGATGCGATGACCTGCTATCAGGTTGTGGGCGTGGCCGTCCAGAACGGCGTCGAGCCCGGAAGTTCCGGCAATGAGTTCGGGCGAGGTGATGCATCCGACGGTCTTGTCGTCACCCAGATGGGAAAGGGCGATGACATAGTCGGCTCCAGCAGCACGGACCTCGTCTATATATCCCTGGACCAGGGAACAGAGGTCGTCAGCGTGGAGGGTGTAGATGAAGTTGCCGTTCCCGTCCTGGAAGTTTGCCGGGGTCGAGGAAACGAAGCTCGAAGGGGTGGCTATGCCTATGACCGCTATCTTCCTGCCGCCCCTGCTGAAAAT
>JAEDEB010000046.1 GCA_016293535.1 Bacteroidales bacterium
AGGCAGCGCGGGTACATCAGGTCATCTGAATCGAGGAAGTAGATGAACTCGCCCCGGGCTTCGCGTATGCCTATGTTCCTGGCATAGCTGACTCCTCCATTGGGCACATGGAATACCTTCATCCGGGGTTCCTTTGCGGCCCAGAGGTCGCATATCTCCGCGCTCCCGTCGGTGGAACCGTCATCCACGAGTATAATTTCTATGTCAGTATATGTCTGATTTACAGCAGATTCAAGAGTTCTGTCAAGGTAGGGGACCGAGTTGTAGACCGGAATTACTATCGATATCATCATTAAAATTTCTTACCGAAGACTATGCTGCAGAAGGTCATCCATAGGACCTTGATGTCGAAGAACCAGGAACGGTGCCTCAAATAATACAGGTCATACTCGAGCCTTCTGAGCATCTTCTCCATGGTGTCGGTATATCCATTGTTGAGTGTTGCGTAGGAGGTTACTCCTGGACGTATCTGGTAAAGGTAGTAGTAGCGGCTGTCCAGTTCCATAATCTTGTCTATATAGAACTTGCGTTCGGGACGATAGCCGACGAAGGCCATATCTCCGATGAAGACGTTCCAGAGCTGGGGAAGTTCGTCGAGATGATGCTGGCGGAGAAATTTCCCCACCCTGGTCAGACGCGGATCGTCATCGCCGGAATAGAGCGCCGGGCCCGAGGCCTCTGCATCTATGCGCATAGATCGGAACTTGTATATCTTGAAGGGGCGTCCGAAACGGCCTATGCGCTCCTGAGTGTAAATCGCAGGTCCCCCGTCTCCAATCTTGAGAGCGAGCCAGCACAGGAGGAAAAGCGGAGAGAAGACAAGAAGCAACAGCCCTGCTAACAGGCAGTCGACCATACGTTTGACTATCCTCTCGAAATCGGACATACCGTCCGGAATATAGTCCATATCCTTGGTATTCACCTCTTTCATCGCTGCGCCGGAAACGTTGTCGACTGTAATGTCGCCTATGCGCGGGGAATTGAGAATATGGATTCCGCAATCTATGCACATGGGAATCAGGCCGTCCTTCTGCGACATCGCGCTGCCCTCTTCGGCGAACAGTATGCACTGGACTCCGAGGCGGGTTCGGAGCGCGCGGAGTTCGTCCTCGGAACCGACGTAATGGACCGTCCTGCCCTGTACGACCATGGATTTTTCGTCCTTGTCCATGGACACGAATCCCAGTACATTGTAGTGCGAGGAATATTCGAGCCGGGTGACCATCGCGACGGCCTTGTAGGAGGTTCCGTAGACGAGGACGCCGAGCCTTCCGACATTGGATTCGACGTCATCCTCGTTCGCGACGCGGTAGCCCGCTATGATGAGCACGCGCACGAGCACCAGAGACACGAGGGTCAGGAGGGCATCCACGAGCACTACTTCGCATTCGATGCGTAGGGAATTGAGGTTGAAGTAGGAGAACACGCGGGTGAATATGAGAAGGACCATTATCGCCTCCTTGAGCGCGGTCGCCATTGCGAGTTTGCCGATGGAGCTGTAGCTGCTGTGGCGTATGACCATCCGTCCGGTTCCGCAGACTAAGAAAGCAGCCAGGGACGCAAGGGCGGAGAACACCGTCCAGATATACACGAAATGCTTGAGGCTGCCGAAAGGGTCTGAGAAGAATCGGACGGCGAAGACGGCGAACATTGAAGCTACCACGGAAATGAGGAGGTCCAATGAAATCACCATCCAGACCTTGGCAAAGCCCTTGTCTCTGGTTAGTTTACGCGTTCCGGTCATACGGTGCAAAATTACACAATTTTTCTCCAAAACATTTCACCGGGGCAATCATGTTCACCCGGCTCTGCTCCCCTTCCCGGCGCATCATTCTCGGGAACTGTTTGCAGAGGCCATTCTGTTATCTTCAGGGCAGCATCTTTTTGACCGCAGCCGAAAGGCCGGCGTAACGGGAAGCGTAGGCCTGTTTCATCAGACTGATGGCCTCGGCGAAACTGCGCATCTCTCCTGTACCGTGACTTTCTGTCGTCTCATCACCGTTCATCCAGCCGTCAGTATACTCCGCGCACGGATGAGGCCACATCGCCCTGTCATATTCAACGGAAACTGCAATTTCCGCCGCACGCCTGTCGATGTAGTCACCTACTGCCTCCGGGGTGAGAGCCGGGTCCGCCAGAAGGTCCGCCCAGCGGGACCGGACCACCTCCCTGAAGACGGGATCCTTGGCAAGCTGCTTGAACCACACGTATTTGGCATTTGTATTCACTAGCTCGGTGTCGAACTGGAAGGAGGTATAGGAGTGGACATAAGTCTCATCGTTGTAATACATCAGGTTGTCGATGACAGGGAAGGTCCATGTGTCGAAGTCCCAAAACGGGCCGAAATGGAGTTTGTCGTCTCCGCCGTCCATATAGGCATATACGCTTCGCGGGTGCTTGTACTCGTTGTTCATGACGAGTTCCATCAAGAGCATATAGTCGGCCGCATCAGCATTGTCGAGCAGTTCATAGGCCCCAGTGAAATTCCCTGCTTTGATACGGTTGTCGATTTCTGTCATCTTCGCCTGAAGCGCTGAGAAAATCGCCTGTCCCACAGGGGTTTCGTCGAAATCGTCCTTGCAGTTGAGCGGAAGGTACTGGTCTCCGTTGATCCTGAACCTGTAGTTCTCGTCAAAATAGCTGTCGAACTCGAGGAGATAGCCGCAGTTGCCGAATGTCGGTTCGGGGTTGACCGCCGGGTCGAATGCATAGTCATCGCGCCTGTCCTCGTAGTTCTTCTGAATATTGAGACGGTTCTTGTCAATCTTTATCTGTTCGCACAGGTAGTAGAGGCCGAGGTGGGTGCCGTTGAGCACAAGTTCCACGAACTCGCCCTTGGGCGTCCACCGGCCGGTGAACTGCCTGCCAATCATCTGGGTGACATCGTTCCTGAGATTTGTGTTGTCTTTCCAGTTGGCGAGCAGGCACCATCTCTTGTGCTTCGGCATTCCGAGCACTGCGGTCTTGGAAGTGAACTTGACCGCGAACGGCTTCTTCGGAAAGGCCCTGGTGATGTTGCCCCTGAGACGGTATCCGCCAGTTGTCTTCGGGACGACTGCCGCTCCGTCCCTGTATATGGTGATTTCATCAAGTTGACCGAAATCGCAATCCTTGGCAGGTACCTCCATATCGAGAAAAGCGGCTGTGGAGGCGTAGGAAGATTTCTGGTCAATCACCATCACCGGAAGGCCGCTGCCCCTGATGTCGACCGTAAAGACGGAGGAGTTCCCGGTCGAAGTTTCCACTATCAGATAAGTCACGGGGCCGGAGAAATCCTGCGAGGAGACCCCGCTCTCCTGAAGCTGGCCGTCCACATATACATCGTATCCTTCTCCACCGGCGAGTGTGAATGTCGGGACAAGGTTGAAATCATAGAGATATGGTATGCACCCGGATACATTCCCGTTCTCGTCAATGTCCATCTCCACGGAATCCAGTTCACGGCATACGGACCTGGATCCGTTGTAGACAACCTCCTTTCCGAGGATTTTCCCTGTATTGCGGGCGACCTCAAAACTGAAGTTGGAAAAGGTCGTGACCGTTTCACGAGCCTCGACCGTCAGCCGTCCTTCACTGTCGAGGGCCGCGAGATCAAGGTCCATGTCATAACAGACTCCGGCCGCGATGCCGAGCGCTGCAGTGCGGGTGAATGAAATGCAGTGTGAACTCGTCTCCACCGTCAGCTCCAGCCTGTCCCCGGACTGTATCTGCGGGGCCACGACCGCATAGCCGCAGATTTCCGCGACGGGAGCTCCCTCAGGTGAAGGGAAGGAGAGGGTGACAGCCGGAGAAACTGAGGAACTTACTTCCGAAAGGGACCCGTCTGTCAGGTCGAGGGTGAATGAACCCGTAAGGGAACGGCCGGAAGGGGCAGATATGACGAGGGAACGGAGGGATTCGCCTTCATCAATGCCGCTCACGGAGGAGAGTCCATGGATATGGATACGCAACAGGGCGGCAACGGACTGGAATTCCGCTGAAAATGTGCCGTCCGGTGAGGTACTGACCAGGCCTCGCTTGATGTCGTTCGGGGCTATCGTGGAAGAGCCCTGGCAGGACTGTATGCCTGAGATTTCGACGGGAACAGCCGTCGGGTCAGAAGCGCCCTCCACGTAGGGGCAGTATGCATGGATGAGCCTGTCCTCGCGGGGCAGGACGCCGGTAAAGACTGCAGTCGCCGAAGGTTCGGATGCGGAGTTTTCAAGACGCACGTTCTTCACGGACTGGCCGAAGACGCCTATGGCATCGGAGGGTTCCCATGCAATGGATACAGCAGTCCCCGGCTCAAAGTCCGACGATACAACAGTCCTTGTGGGAGACTGGAGGACTGTCGCAGTGAGACCGATTTCCACACCCCCGGCAATTACGTCATTCTCTCCAAGGCTGCAGGAGCATGGTACCAGGGACAAAGAAAGGCAGAAGCCTGCGGCAATGCTGAATCTGCGTGCGTATGTTGACATATTCTGAAAGTATGTGTGTGCCGTAAAGTCAAGGCCGCCGGTCAGAAAAGCGAACCGCCTGAGGAGTAATCGCCAGCTGCGCCGGAGGATGCGGAGGCATCGGCAGGATTGGCCGGAGCAACGTCCCGTACGCAGCGGATTGATGCTGTAGCCTTATCACTTCCCTCTGTGTAACCGTTGCTTGCAGAGGTGGTCACGACGCCAGCTGTGGAGTCATAGTAAAATATAGCCTTTACCGGTGTGCTGTCATATTTTCTTAAATAGTATGTCCTCGCAGCAGGAAACTCAGCCGGAACTTCTTCAGTTTTGCCGTCATTGAATTCCCCTGAGCAGAAACGTATCATCAGAGCAAATTCCCTCTCGTTCGGGATTCTCCACTGGCCCCTGTCGGACTGGTCGGCATTTTCGTAGTAGTAGCGGTTGCACCAACTACCGGTAGTAAGGTCATTGTAGCTGAATCTCGACTTGGTCTCGTTCTCGCTGACCTGGGCCTCAAGGTTCTCTCTTGCGACCTGGAAGGCCTCCGGCAACTTGTCGGCGGCATCTCCCCTCTGATGGGTGATATACTCGTCGCTCACACTGCCGGAGACTCTCGTGGCACCGGCAACAAGACCGTCAGCCTCCACTGTCCTCGATACGGCATCCCAGCTGATGCAGTCTGAAGGGGTGGCATTGTATGTAGAAATGGTTCTCGCACAGCGTACTCCGAGTTTGGCCTGAAGCCAGGCAGACGCACCACGGTCAATATATCCGTAGGATGAGCCCTCGTCGAAATACCAGGCCCTGTCATTTCCAGATGAACTTGTCCAGTATGCCTGAAGTTCCTCGTTGAGTCTCGCTTCCCCTCCGAGCACAGGATAACCGAACCATATCGTCTGGCACTGCTCCACTGCAGGGAGATACCACTTGAGCTCCTCCGCATCGATGACACCGTTGCTGTTCTCGTCCCTGTTGCGGCTTAGGCACTGGCTGTAGGCATAGTTCAATTTCATTGACTCCTGCGCCACCTTTTCGTTGTTGTCGAAATGACCGTACGCGGCCGGGTCAACGAAAGTGGACCATCTGTCGCTTCCGGAATTGAAGTTGGCACTGAAGTTAGCCCATCCGTTTGTCCTTGAAGTGGTGGTGCTGCCGAACTCAGTATGCGCTCCGTTAGCGGAAAGCCATACAGGATTGGGGAACTCCTCGAGTATCTCTATTCCGAACGGAGTCTCCACGTTGTCGATGTCATACATGGAAAGGATTGACCTCTGTCTGATGGAGAAGATAGGAGTCACCGTGAAGGAACTCTTTCCGTCAAGGCTTTCGTCGATGGACGCCGCGAGGGTGAGCTCCCTTTCAGGCGCATTGACCCATTTGCTCAAAGGCTTCATTGGCGAGGTCCCGTCGGTATCGTAGTAGAAGTACTCGTCCACAAAGGCGGTAGTATAATAATAGTCTCCGGCAGCAAGAAAATACTTCCCGCTCTTACCGCTCTTGGTATTCTGGAGATCGCTAATAAGTCCACTGATAGTCACAGTGTTGTCAATTCCAGGAAAGCTGGCAAGGGCCGTGGAACTGGTCGGTTTTGCGAAATGTATCCAGTTGACGTCTTTAGGGAACTCTGCAGCAGCGTTGTTGGAGTTATAGGTATATCCGCCGCCGGTCTCGAACGGGGTGATGGACCTGAGGGAATAATCACCATAGGAGGTGAGCTTCGGTATCTTGACCATCACAGTTTCATAATGGGCATCAAGCGTGATGTTCGTGGTATTCGAGCTGACCGTAACGAGGTTGCCTTCAGCTCCGGAATCTTTGGCCTGATAGTCAGTGTCGCTGTACTGGGCTTCGACCACGATGGACGAGACGCCATTGACATGGACCCTGTAATTGTATTTCGCATTGCGGCGAACGGCGAAATTGCCGAGCGAACCGACGGTCGAACTGCCTGTGGTAGAGAAGTTTCCCAGATGAATTGTGTAGCTGACGTCGCCTTCGATGAACCTGCCGTCCACCTTGCTGCCGGTACCGTCATAGGAAGTGTAAGCCGGACCGCGGTAACGGCCGGAAATCACTATGTACGTGGAGTTTGAAGGTGCATTAGCGAAGCTCTGGTCTGCAGCCGAAACGTGGAGGTCGCGCTGCCTGTACTCCGTAATCGAGTTTACGGTCGGGGCTGCGTTCTCCATCATATAGAAGGAGAAGGACTTCGTCGCTGAACCGCTTAACTGGGTTCCGGATATGTCCTGGTCCGCTATGTCCACAAACTGCTTCTCACCCTCGCTGACTGCAAATCCGCCAGTCGGAGGGAAGGTTCCGGAAACCACGTCTGCTGTGCCGGCCTGATCTGTCCAGCCGCTTCTTTCGAAGAGGGTGCAGGAACTCGAATAGTTATGAATCGAATAGCTTGACGGGGTGAAGGTCACGTCCGTTCCGGCATCGATGGTGAAGGAAATCTTGGAAACTATGCGGCGAAGATGTATCCTGTCGGAGCCTTTGGTGAAGTCGTTGTCGCCGGCATTCAGAGTGATGGACCCGTCACCGCGGCCGAAAACACCGGTCAGGAGGAGAGAGGACTCGACCATGTCGTCGACGATGAGGTTGTTCTTCTCAACCACGGTGGCCTTGAGAGTCTCAAGCGAAGCCGTCTTCAGGGACTCGAGATTCACAAGACCGAAACTGCTGGACCCGGCATTGGCTATTGCGTAGAGATAGTACTCTCCGCTGGTAAGGTCCTCGTGCTTGAGGTTGACCGTATACACATAGTTGGTCGGGGTTGTCTGAGAACAATTGGCAAGGTCTGCCTCATCGAGGGTTATCACCACACGGGGCTGGGTCAGAACCTTCTTGTTGTAGAAGAAGAGAGAGAGGGATTTCACCACTGTCTCCTGGGCATCCGTTGCCCTGGTGGAGACCACAGCCGGCTCGGGGCTGGAGATTGTAAGGGTAAGGGATGTCGGGAGGCCTTCTCTGACCTCATCGAAATTTTCCACGCAGGACGGGAGCACCGCCACTGCAAGCGCTGCAAACGGAATCAGCGCGACTTTTCTGACTGCTTTCATAACGTTCACGCCTATTCGAATGTAATCTTCATTTCGTCGATGGTGATATACTCATCGACTTCAGCCTTAAGTTTCACCGGCCCGGCAGGAACCGATGCGCAGAAGCAGCCTTCGCTGCACAACCTGGTCTTACAGGTAACAGGCGCCTCATAAGAGGCACCACATACACATTTCACGGCTTTCTGATCTTTATATTACAACAACACAACTTTCCGCCATTTCAGGCACTTCCCGCTCCGCCAGTCCAAAGCGCTGCCGGATTTCCGCCATCAACGGAATGCGGGGTCAGAGCAGTTCCAGATATGCACGTGGAATCTGGACCTTTGCACGCAGGAGGGAGCACACGCTGACCACGACATAGGTGCGGTTGGGCAGGGCTATCACATCGCCTTCGACTCCGGCGAGGTCGCCCTTGGTCACCCTTACGCGGTTGCCGGGCTGCAACGGCTCGTTCTCCTCACAGAGAGCATCAGGATCAAGATCCATCACTCTCATGAAGTCTTCCATCTGCTTTACGGGAACCTCAAGAAGGGTTCCCGTGCAGCGGTCTATCATATAGTACATGGGCAGGCCGACTCCGTTTACAAGAGCCAGGGCCTTGCTCTTGGTCGTTCTCAGAAAAACGAAATTTCTTATGACAGGGACCTCGGCTTTCACCTTGCGGCCGCGTCTCTCGCGGAAGGTCTCACGAGTCGGAATGAAATTCTCGACACCGAGTGCTGCGAGCTTTTCCCTGACCTTGAGTTCCTGGCACCACCTTGTGCGGGCCACGAACCATCTTTCGCTGTTTCCGATGTCCAATCCTATGGGGTTTAGTGTTCTATCTTAACACTGCGGTTGAGTCTCGGGTCGGAGCTCTCGTCGGAGATCACGATTCCCTTGAACTTGAGCCTGTCCTCAGAGATTCCGTACTTGTCACGGAGCACCTTGATGGTGTTATCCACACGGGCCTTGCAGAGGCGGGTGTTGATGGCATCGTTACCGGTAGAACTGTCGGCAGTTCCGGTGAAATAGAATACGCGTTCCGCATCCTTCTCGATGACGTTCTCCACATAGTATGCGAGATGCTTGAGTTCCGTCTGGCTGAGAACCGCGCTGTTCTTCTCGAAGAAGAGTGTAAGCGGCGCGATACCGAGCGAGAGCTTGACATAAACCGTATCGGTGTTCTCGATAACTATTGCCGGTGCATTCTTCAGCGCATCGAAGTCCTTCTGGAGCTGGTCTTTAACCTTCACGACCTCGTCCTTCTCCTGTGCGAGAGCCTTGTTCTCGTCCTCGAGGGAAGATGCGAGAGCCTGGGCGGCTGCAAGGGCGGCCGCAGCCTCGGCAAGGGCAGCCTTGCTGTCCTCAGCATTCTCAGCCCTGTCCCAGCCTACCTTTCCTATGTTGACACCTATGCCGAGGGAGACTGAGAGATTGCTGGTGATGCCGCCGTCGTCATAGGCGTGGAAACGGCTCGGGAGCATGGTTTCGCGTACGTCGATTGTTCCGAAAATACGCTTGGTGAACCGGAGGGTATTGTAGAGACCCACACCGAAGGCAATCTCGTTGTCATAGTGATGGAGCCTTTCGGTCGGATCGGAAGGGTCGAAGGCCGCGTTGGTATGGTCAAAGAGGCGCATCGCACCGAAATGGACATAAGGGACGACATTCCAGAAGCGGGCCTCCCTGTAACCTCCGATGGTGTTGGAGATATTCCACATCACATCGCCGTGGATATACCAGAACTGGAACTTCTCGACGAGCTTTTCATCGGCGCCGGCATATTCCGCACCGTTCATCTGGCCGGCGAGACCCGAGTAGGCCAGCCTTAATCCGAGATCGGGGATGAACCATTTACCGGCATAGACGTCAAGGGCTGCTGCGGCACGTCCGCCGTAACCGTTGACTCCGTTCATGAATATGTTCACACCCCCGGCCGCACCTGCAAACCAGTTAGCACCAAAACCGTTCGTGGCATAAGGGCCACGGACGAATTTTCCGTTTTCATCGTGATTGGCCGGATCCTTCTCGGTCGCGGCAAACATAGCAGTCGCCATAGACATAGCGACACATACACACACAACTTTAGAAAACACTTTCATAGGTATAGAGGAGATTTCTTGTTTTTTGTCGGGTTCAGCTATCTCAAAAACCCAACAGCCTGCAAAGTTAAATTGAAAAAATTTAATTTGCAATAGTAATTTTCTGGTTCTCAGCCACATCCAAAGGAGAAGGCAGAATAATGACCGGCATGCCAGGATATGCAATAGAGGCCAGTGTACGTACATTTTTGTTGGAAATCCGTATGCAGCCTTCCGACGCTCGGAGGCCGATGGTCGACGGCTCGTCCGTGCCATGGATTCCGATTGCGTGACGTGGCGGATACTCCAGGCGTATGAAACGGGGTCCGTATGCATCCTTATGGACACGACCGTCAGAAGCCCTATGGGCCCATCCGACCGAATTCTCTATGCGGCGGACCATGAACACACCTTCCGGCGTACGGTCATCCTTCTCCTGCTTCTTGTCGCCATACTCGCGGCCGCAGCCCATAGGGCAGTTCAGGAGGGTATCTGACCTGAAATCAAGCACCGTGAGGGTCATCTTTCCCTTGTCCACGACAATGAGTGCCGCGGTCCTCTCGCTCAGAACGACACTGTCCCTGGCCACTATGAAAAGACGGTCGGCAGCAGCCGCATCCACCAGTGGCTGAGGCGGCTGAGACTGAAACTGAGGCTGCCGGGGACCTGTTTCCTGAGGGTTGGCAGGCGTGGAGAATGGAGACTTTCTGTCAGGAGCGTCAATCAGGACCACCTGGTCGTCGGCCTCATCGCTGTCCCGAAACAACTCATTGCGTATGGCACGGACAGTATACTTCAGGTCATAGAGCAAAGACCCCATCCTCTCCCCTGCCGGCTGACCGCCACAGGATGTCAGGACAGAAGAACACAAGACGAGCCCGCACACAACACAAACTATATGGGACAATTTCGGGATTCTGATACTCATATCGGAAGTCTGACTGCAAAGTTACCATATTTTATCTATCTTTGCCCCGCAAATATTTAACAAAACCATTTGAGATGAAAAGAATTTTTGCCGTGATTGTACTCGCTGCTTCATTGGCAGTCAGTGCATTTGCCCAGCCAAAGGCTGTCGGTGGCCGTTTCGGCTACTCCGGAATCGAAGCCAGCTATGAGCATTGCGTGGGAGCTCCCAACTTCTTCGAGGTTGAGCTCGGTGTCAATGTAGCCGACCTTGCCAACGCACAATTCGGTTTCCTCGCATCAGCGATGTACAACTTCGTTTTCGCCCAGCCGGCATGGACCGACAGGGGCGAATGGGAATGGTATGCAGGCCCGGGCATCGCTACCGGCTGGCTCGGCGACAAGGTTGTCTACCACGATGACGCGACAAACTCAAGGGGAGTAACCTGGGACCGCGGCTTCATGCTCGGTATCGCAGGCCAGGTCGGTCTTTCCTACACCTTCTGGTTCCCTCTCCAGCTCGCAGTCGACATCCGTCCTATCCTCGGATTCCACATCAACCAGGGTGAGAAGGTAGGAGACACAGTGGTGGGAAGCAAGTTCGGTTTCTACAACCAAGGATTCACCTACAACTTCTGCCCTACGCTCTCCGTGCGCTACGCATTCTGAGTAAACCGAAAATAGCTGTTTGCTTCGGATTGCCGAAGACAGAAAACGACGAAATAGAGGTCGACTAAAATTTTAGTCGACCTCTATTCTTATGCCTTGACAGCCCGGTGACTGTCCCTCATCCTATCCTGCTCGACAGCCTTCGCGGCTTGACGGCCTCCGCAGCTCGACAGCCGCCGCAACTCGACAGCCTCCGCAACTTGACAGCCTGCGCGGCTAGACAGCGGCAGGAACGAGGATGGCTGGGGCGCCGTGCGGTGTCACAAAGCGGAATCGAGTGTGAAATCTATGGAAGAAGGCGGGAGCTGGGAGAGGTCGGAGCCCCAGGACGGTGCCGGTTCCGGTCCCATGGTGAGTTCAAGCACACCTCCACCGACGAGTTCGGAGTGGGAGAACCAGGATCTCTCCAGAGGCTTGCCGTTCAGCTTCGCCGACTGGATATACTTGTTTTCTTCGCTGAAATTCCTGGCCTTTACCGTAAACTTCTTTCCGTCAGGAAGACTGATGGTCGCAGTCTCGAAGAAAGGACTGCCGATGGCATAGACAGGAACACCCGGAGTCACAGGGAAGAAGCCCATCATCGAGAACACCACGAAAGCGGACATTCCGCCGCCGTCCTCATCGCCCGGCAGACCCATCACGTCATCATAGAACAGCATGTCGATGAGTTGATGGATACGCTTCTGCGTTTTCCAAGGCGAGCCCATATAGTTGTAGAGGTAAGGGATATGGAAGCTCGGCTCATTGCCCATCGCGAACTGGCCCACCATACCCGTAGCGTCCGGAAGTATCTTGTAGAACTCGAACTTGGACATGGAGATAGGAATGCGGAACATCTCATCGAGCTTTCGCTCAGCCTCCTCAATCCCGCCCATCAGGTCGAAGAGTCCGTAGATGTCGTGCTTCACGTCCCACATGAAGGTGTAGGCGTTGTTTTCCGTATAATACATTCGGTCCATATAGCGCGGATCCGTTCCGTCTATCCAGTTGCCTTCCGCATCCTTCGGCCAGAACATACCCTTCTCAGGCCTGTACACGTTCTTGTAGAATGCCGCACGCTCCTTGAACAGGGCTACGTCCTCATCCTTTCCCGCATACGCCGCGAGCTGGGAAATCGCCCAGTCGGCGTAGCTGAACGCCGTGGTTATGGACACGGCCTGACGCCTCTCCCACTTCGTGTCGACCTCCGGAATCGTTTCGTCCTCGTTTCTGTGAAGGGCAGGGAAATATCCATGTTCATTGTAGAAGTCGTCGATTGCGGTGCGAGGGCCGTTGCGCCACGGGATCAGAGTTGCGTCCACGGAGTTCTTGCGGCAGCCTTCGAGGGCCGTGTCGAGGTCGAAGCGTATGCCCTTGGACCAGCAATCCGCCATCCATACGGCCGCATAATTGCCTGTCATCGCAGCCCAGTCACCCCAAATCACCGCGAATGACGGCATATTTCCGCACTGGCGGTACATCCTGAGATAGGAATCCACCTTCAGCGCCTCTTTCTCCGGATCGAGTATGGTCTGCAGAGGTTCGAGGGCTATATAGGTATCCCACATCCAGTTGTCTGTGAAGAATGGGGTATCGTCGGTATGGACCTGATTGTCGAATGAACTGTAATACTGTCCATATTCATTGATGTCCACCATCCTTTCGAAGCAACGGTAGAGCGCCGTGTAGAATATGCGTTTGTGGGTATCGGTACCGCCGCTTACGCTGATTTTGCCGAGTTTGTCCTGCCATACCGACTTCGCCGCGTCCGCAACTGCGTCGAGATTGAAATCAGTGATTTCGTTTCGGAGATTCGCCTTGGCCTGATCGACGCTTATATACGAGATTCCGTAGCGTCCGCAAAGGGTCTGCGCAGAATCGGCAGTTCCGACGAGAAGACCGCGCGAAGCGGATTTCCTGGCTAGTTCATTTACGGGTCCATCGGTCTCGAAGTACATGTAAGCCTTCATTCCGGCAAAGGTGCATTCCCCGGTAACTGTATGATCGTCAATAAGTTCGAAAGAACCCGGCATACCCAAAGTATTGAAACGGAAGGCGTTGTCCGCAGAAGGGCTGTCGAAATGTACCTCGACTATGCCGCTCTTCTTTGACGCCGCGAAACGTATGCTGCAACCCTCGAGGCCGCTGGTGTAAAGGTATGGAACCGTCTTTTCGCCATCATAGACCTGCTTATATCTGAAGGGGTCGGAAAGCGCAGAACTCGCCGCTATCGGGAGAAAACCGAAAACAGACTGCTGCCTGTGGGATGCGAGCGTGAGCGGAAAATCGCTTATCTGGTCGTCAAGAAGGTCTCTCCTTGCAGGAGACCAGCGTATCATCTCGTTGGGAACCTGAACGGTCGGCCTTGTCGGCTGGAGAAGCACACTGACTCCTCCTATGGTAGGATCGACATAATCAAGCGGTTCGCCTGCATTCCTGCAGGAGGCCAATGCAAGGAGCACGGCCAGGATGGCAAAGATATTTTTCTTCATAATATTATGGTATAACGTGTCTCCGGACTATTCCGGAGAGTTGCAGACAGGGCTGAAGATTGCAGTCTCCGTTTCCCTGCGGCCTTTGATGCGTTCGAGCAGAAGCTGGAACGACTTTTCAGCCATCTCCTTGACAGGCTGGTCTATGAACCAGATATCAGGAGCAACGGCCCTGTAGCTTTCCACATTGTCGAAACAGAGCAAGGTCGCCTCCGGCACCCTGCGGTGATGGGTCGATAGGTAGGCCATGGACTGGGTGAATGCCCTTCGTGAGGAGAAGAACACAAGGTCCGGATGTGCGGCACTGAGTTCTTCAATAGCCTCGGGGATGCCTGTCTCCTGATTTTCGTAGTGGATTATCTTTATGAGAGAAGGGTCAAGGACACCCGCTTCGGCGAGGGCGTCCTTGAATCCTTTCTGTCTGTCGATTATCGGGTTGACGTCAAGGTCGAAGCTGACCATTGCGCAACGGCGCTTGCCCTTTGCGAGGAGCTTCTTCATCGCATTGCGGATCCCGACATAGTTGTCGACGCCGACATAGTCGGCATCTATGCCCTCCACCGTACGGTCTATCTGTACGAGAGGGATTCCGAGCATGCGGATGCGGCTTAGCGTCGCCAATGAATCGTTGGTAGGAACTGCTATTATACCTGCAACCTGGTTGCTGATGAGCATGGACACGATATCGTCGAACTCACTGCTGCTCTCGTTGGTATTCACGGTTATAACCATGAACCCGTGCTTCTTGGCCTCCTCCTGTATGTGGAAGGTAAGTTTTCCGAAGAACTCGTTGGAAATGTCAGTAACGACTATGCCCACAAAAGGGGACTGGCCCATGCGCAGGGATCTGGCTACGTTGTTGATATGATAGTCCAGTTCCGCCGCGGCCTCCAGCACCTTCTTCTGGGTTGCTGCGCTGACACGGCTGCCCGCCTTTCCATTGAGAACGAGGGAGACAGTTGCCTTCGATATGCCGACCCTGTCGGCTATGTCCTGCATTGAAACCATTCTGCAAATATAACGTTATTTGTCAAGCTCCGGATATTCAGTGCAGAGAAGACAGGTTGCAGGCACGTCCTCCTCAATATCAGGGAAGCGGCCGGTAGGCTCATAGAAACGGTTGTCAGCTGCGTCGTCGTTGACCATCGACACCTCGCCGATAAGACCGTCGCCTCCTTCCATCCAGAAGGTATGGTAGGTGTATGGCTCGAAACATACGCTGCATCCAAGAGGCACCTCATACTTTACGCCAGGCTGGAATTCGGTATCCACGCCGTCAATCTTGAGATGAACAGGTTCGTCGGTCTTCTCCTCCTCCTTGTTCGCCTTCCAGAGCATCATGCAGAATTTGCCCGAACCGGCGCGGAAGATGATGTCCTCCATCTTGTTCCAATGGAAATGGCAAGGGGTAACCTGACCGTCACGCACGAGCATTATCTTTTCGCAGTAAGGCTTGCGGTCGTACTTCGGGTTGCCGTTACGCAGGGTGATGAGGGAGAGACCTACCTTGAAGAAGTCGCCGCTTCCGAAGTCGGTGATATCCCAACCCATGCAGTTGCGCTTGATTTCGAGGCATTCCTTGCCCTTGCCTGCCCAATCTTCAGGAGTCCAGTATGCCCAAGCAGGAAGGTTGAAATGACCCTCCTTGCACATACGCTTGTTCTCTTCGATAATTGCATTGATTTCAGATCTTTTCATAGCTGTTCGATTATTATGTTGTTTCAGTGTCGTCTGAATACCGTCGGCACCTGGGCCATGGAGTGGGTCAGGGTGCCGCTCGGGGCTTTAGGGTGAATTGGCCTACTGATTGAGATAGGCCTCGAGTTCCTCGAGTGTCGGAGCTCCGGCCGTGCTGGTGGCGCTGCGGAGGTTGAAACGCGCTGACGCATTGGCAAAGCGAAGGAGCTTGTTGAGGCTGTAGCCCTCGTGGATGGCATAGAGAGAACCTGCGCAGAATGCGTCTCCCGCTCCGACCGTCGAAACGATCTCGGAATGAGGGACGTGCTTGGTAGGTACATATTCGATGGCGCCGTTCTTGGAAGCTGCCACTCCGCCCTCTGGGAAATGGATTACCACGGTGTCGCGCACGCCGGCTCTGAGCAGGGCCTGCGCTGCCTCCAGAGTGTCATCGACGAGCAATTTGCCATCTGCGTCCCGAAGGCTCCTGTCCAGGCATGCTCCCGCCTCCACCTCATTGATAATGAGATAGTCCGTGTACTGCAGACAAGGAAGGATAACTGAACGGTAGCGGTCGCCTTCCTCTGAAACCACGTCCACTGAGGTCTTGTAGCCCTTCTTCTGGAGCCCGTCAAGAGCCCTCGCTGCGGCAACCCCGTACTCTGAGTCAGCCTTGTCGAGAGAATCGAGAAGGAGAAGATAGCCAAGGTGGAAGATTCTGGCAGGACTCTCGCAGGCGAGAACCTGATCCACATCGAGCCTGGCATTCGCGCCGCGATAATGGAAGAAAGTCCGGGATGCCGTCCCGGCCATCTCTGACATCACGTCGGTGTAGGAAGTGGACTCGTTGTCCAGCACCTCCATGTTCGTGCCGTCGATTCCGTTCTCTGCGATGGCTTCAAGGCACATCTTGCCATGGTCGTCGTTTCCTATGCACCCGCCAGCATAAAGCGGAATGCCGCTCTTCATCTTGGCCAGGTCCACGAGTACATTATGGGCGCAACCGCCTAGTCCCTCCTCGACCCTGTGAATGGTCGTAAGGTTGCCCTTGGTGGGATATACGTCAATGAATTTTACAGAATCGACAACCCAGTTGCCGACAGAGATGATGCCCTTTCTTTCCATTTGTTGATGTCAGGTTATTAGTTAATCGTATAACTTGGATGCGTGCAGCAAGGGGAAACAGCACACATTCCAATCGTTTGTCAAAGTTAAACGATTAATTCGGCATTACAAATGATTTTTTGGAATTTCTTTGCAGGCGCATGTCTATACCATTGCAGAGAATCCCATGAAGGCCATCGCAAGTATACCGGCGGTGACGAGGGCGATAGGAATACCCTTGAAGGCCTTAGGCACGTTGTTGAGGGCAAGCTGCTCACGGAGTCCGGCGAAGATGATCATCGCAAGGCCATAGCCGAGAGAGGTCGCGAAGGCATATACGGTCGCCTCACCGAGATTGAACAGGTGCGGCTCCCCTCCCGCAAAGCTGAACTCCTTTGTAACCACGTTGATGGATACGCCGAGAACTGCGCAGTTGGTGGTAATCAGAGGAAGGAATATTCCGAGGGCTTGATAGAGGCTCGGGCTTATCTTCTTGAGGACTATCTCGACCATCTGGACCAGAGCCGCAATCACGAGAATGAAGGCAATGGTCTGAAGGAACTCCACGTGGCAGAGGTTCAGAAGCTTGTTGAGAAGGAAGGTCACGACAGTGGCAAGAGTGATGACAAAGCACACCGCTCCTGACATTCCTACAGCAGTGTCAAGCTTGTTGGACACACCCAGGAACGGGCAGACGCCGAGGAACTGGGACAGCAGGATATTGTTTACGAATATCGCCGATACTATTATGAAAATATACTCCATAGCTTACTTCTTCTCAGTGAACTTTTTGAATACTACGATAAGGTACGCGAGCGCGATGAATGCACCCGGCGCAAGCACGAAGGCGAGTATGCCGTCAGCCTGGCAGAATTTCCACCCAAAAAGGGACAGGGAGCCGAGGACTTCGCGGATGAGGCCAAGCAGGGTCAATGCCAGAGTGAAACCAAGGCCGATTCCTATGCCGTCGAGGGCTGAGTCGAGGACTCCGTTCTTGTTTGCGAATGCCTCCGCGCGGCCGAGGATGATGCAGTTCACCACGATGAGAGGGATGAAGAGTCCAAGGGTCTCGTAGATTGACGGGACGAAGGCCTGCATAAGAAACTGAACAAGGGTCACGAAGGTCGCGATGACGACAATGTACGACGGAATGCGGACCTTGTCAGGGATGAAACGCGCGATGGCCGATATGGTCATATTGGAGAGAATGAGCACGCACATTGTCGCAAGGCCCATGCTCATACCGTTGATCGCCGAGGTTGTGGTGGCGAGTGTCGGGCACATACCGAGGAGGAGCACAAAGGTCGGGTTCTCCTTGACTATGCCTCTTGCTATAAGCTGAAGTTTGTTACTCATTGTTCTGTCCTCCTTCTTCGTTTGTCTTGTCGTCACTGCTGCTGTCGCCGGCATTCGCGCAGCTGCTGTCGGCTTCGGCCTCGCCTGCACTGCCGCAGGCATCTTCGCAGGCATCTTCGCAGACATCTGCGCCGGCGGCGATGAGCATTGCAACCTTGACGGCGTTCGCTACGGCAAGGGTGTA
>JAEDEB010000047.1 GCA_016293535.1 Bacteroidales bacterium
CGACCCTCTGCTTGTAAGGCAGACGCTCTGAACCAACTGAGCTAAGCTCCCGAGCAATCCCGTTCCTTGCGGTTTGGGACTGCAAATATAGAAAGGATTTTCAAGATACCAAACTTTTTTTTGCAGAGAGGAATCACAATTTTCCGCAGTTGCCGTTGGCGCGGTAATGTGGCGCATAGAGACACTCCACCACGGCTGCCGGCCTCGAGAAGGAGCCCTTCCGCACGATGTGGCATCTCTCCCTGAATTCCACCGTCCCCTCAGGACAGACGTCCACGAAATACTCCGTCCTGTCCGAGTGGACATTGCGGTAGGACTGAGGAGTGTATGCCCTCCAGCTGCCGGCAGGCATAGGGTCCGCCCACCATACGATGTTGCCGGAACGCCAGTCAGCCGGAGTCAGTGAAGCAGGACGCGGGATTTCCACCCTCACGAAACTGCGGTTCTCCTCTGAGAAGACTCGGCAGATTGAAATCACTTCCTCGCCGGGCTCGAGGATTTCGCCCTCGACGACAGGAGTTCCGTCCTTGTGGACATACTCCAGCGAAACCGAGAATCCGTTACCTGCAGCCTTAACCTCCGCGAAAGGAAGTTCCTTCTCAGCCCTGAGGATGACCACCCGGGTATCCTTCACCTTCTGAGAAGCGTCGAGGACCGCGGCGACAGCCTCGATGTATGCGGGATCGCCGTCCCATTTCTGGCTTTCCTTCTGGACCATCATCCACAGCCTTATCCCGTCCGCCATCTCCTCATCTCCCAGAGCACTGAAAAGATTGCAAATCAGGGTATGGGCAGCGAGTTCGCTCTCGAGCAGACCCCTGTACGGCATGACAGCATTGGGGAAGAAAATGCCGCCGGAACTGTGCTGGACCGCATATTCGCGCAAAGACGCCAGGTCCGCAGCCAGTGACTTTTCAAGGCGCGAAGAGGTACCCATCCGTATTCCCAGCACCCGGGCAAGGGTTCGTCCCTCCCCTGAAGAAGAGAGCAGGCGCAGCGTTTCGAGCCTTCGCGCCTTGTCGAGCAGCTGTCCCTCGAGGCCTCTGCGTCGCGTCGGAGTCAGATACTCCCTGAGTTCCTTGCGGAACTTTCTGTCCGCCCTGAATCCGAGTCCATATTCCGGATAGCGTGCACGCAGCAGCAGGTACTGCGCATTGCTCACGCCCCCACACCATATCGGCATGACCTTCCTGTCGGAGTTTCCGCCATCTATCTGACTATCAATATAATGAACGGCCGATTCGAGTACGTCCGAGTCCATTCCGAGGCTCAGTCCCCGGTCACGGAGCATGGCTGCCCGGTTCAGTATCAATGCAGTGACAGCCGGAGAGGAGCTCATGCCACTGAACCATCCGAATCCTCCGTCATCATTTCGACAGGAAAGAAGCTTTTCCAGAAGCTCCGCACACAGGCCGGAAGCCGCAGCGGCGGCATTATCAGCAGCGGCGACATCATAAGCAGCGGCGGCATTTTCAGCAGCGACTGCATTTTCCGCAGAGGCGGCAAGCTCGGAACCAGAGGATGCAGAACGCAGGGAAGCGGCAAGCTCGGAACCAGAGGATGCAGAACGCAGGGAAGCGGCGAGTATGCGGGCGCTCAGGGCGTCGGCGATTGAAACCGCATCGAAAGCTACCTCCCCCGCAGCGGACTCCTCGGCAGCGACCGCATCGGCAGAATCGGCAGAATCGGCAGAACCGGCAGGACCGGGAAGCGCCTCCATCAGAAGATCCATAATGGAGCGTACGGACATCTCGGCAGCATTGCCCGGTACATTCACGAAGCGGGACCTGAGCTCGGCTTCGAGAGCCTCGCAGCTGCCGTCTCCCCGAAGTATGGCTGAATGGGCTTCCAAAATAGTCTGGGAAGCCTTCTTTACGGGAATTGATACGAAAACCGCATCGGTGAATTGTCCGGAAGACTCGGTAAAGACAAGCTTGATTCCGAGCACTTTGCAGGAAGGCAGCTCAACAGGGAAACCCACAGACAGGGCAGATCCCGGTTCGATG
This sequence comes from Bacteroidales bacterium, assembly GCA_016293535.1. Lineage (GTDB taxonomy): Bacteria > Bacteroidota > Bacteroidia > Bacteroidales > UBA932 > Cryptobacteroides. Next base: position 2,007 of record JAEDEB010000047.1, read on the forward strand.
GAGAGCGTCGTATCTGCTGAAGCGACCGGCCGCGCACTCCTGTGCCTGTCCGTATCATATATATATATGGCCAGCCTGCCTCCAACTTCGCGGGAAGCGGAGCTGGCAACGGAGGCATTCAGCACAAAGCTGTCACCTTCACGGAGGAACTGAGGCTCAGAGACGGAAATTTTCACGGGAACCGTAACCTTGAATTCCTCCCTCGCAACGGCGTTGCGGCAATTCCTGTCGTGAACGAAAGCCTGGATGACATAAGTCGAGAGTTTGTCTGAGGTTCTGAAGGTGAAGCCCATCCTGCCAGCGGCATCAGGCGAGAGAAAAGGCTCGAAGGCAAGCGTTTCCTCGAAATTCTCCCTCAGGCTGATCTCAGGCCCGGCAAAACCGCCATCCATAGCCTGCGAACTTTCCACTGCCTCTTCCTCTACCTCCACCACAGCATCCTCCATCATTTCCATATTCGCAGATATACCGGCTGCTGCCATGCTCATGGTCATCATCCTTCCCTTCGCCACGCCGTAGCCCCATGATGTCCTGTCGGAACCGCAGTTTCTTCTGTAATATACATACGGAACGCGGTCGTCGCTGATGGACATTGCAGTCCATCGGTTCGGGTGCATGGACTCGGACGCCTTGTCGAAAACGGACACCAGGCCCTCGGTCCCCTTCTCCGTCAGCAACGATACCGAATACTCGGAAGCCGGATATGCGCTTTCGGTAAAACGGGAAATACTGAGAGTCAGAGGATTGCCCTGCTCCGAACGGCGAAAAACACGGTCAAAGGAATATGAGGTCCCGTTCTTGAAGCAGAACACATTCAGGCTCACGGCATCGGGCCAGGACGTATCCCAGGCATAGCGTAGCATACGTATGGACCCGTCTTTTCCAAGTTCTCCGTCAAGGCGCACAAGTTCGCTGAAAAGACGGACGTTCCCATATCCGAAAATCTCGACACAGGCCCAGACCGGTCCTCTGCCGGAGGCCATCTGTACGGAAATCCCTTCTCCGCGGGGCACCCTGAAAAGGCATTCCACATCGCTGTTGAAAACCTTGTCTCCGTCCTGAATGCGGCAGAGACGGGTAGTGGTTTCAGCCTCTACCCGGCGGCCCTGCGCATCTGAAACAGCTGCAACCGCACGAAGGGTGTATGTACCTGAAGGAAGACCGGCCATAGGAAGGGTTGATACAACTCCGGGGGCAGCCCTGCCTGAAAGGACTGTGCGATCCCCGCTAAGCAGAGACCAAGAAATGTCAATTTCCCCGTTGCATCCGCGCCTCAATTCGGGACTACCGGTCACGAAACGCAGATCCACAGCGTCAGCACTGACAATGCACGGTTGTGAACCCTCATCCGCAGACTCGACTGTAACAGACAGAGGCAGAGCATCATAGACCATAAATGAAGTATGGAACTCAAGGGTCTCACCCGTCAGGTCCACCACCTTTACGCGAACCCTGTAATAACCGCTCTTCACTTCAGGGACGACGATGTCGAACGAACCGTCCTTTTCCACGGTGACAGGCTGTACCTCGTTCCTGTCTGATGATCTCCATCCGAGGCTGACTTCCGCACTGAGCTTTGCCGAGGCCAGACTGTGGCCGGAAAAAGCCATTGCCCTGCCCCTTACATGCACATCGTCTCCGGAGAGGCACAGTTCGCGGCGGGAATCAAAAACAAGTTCGAAGGACGGAAGGACGAACTCATCCACCTGCAGCGATTCAAAGCCGCGCTGCTGCTTTCCTTCGAGTATCGATATCGAATACATACCGTTGCGTGGAGCACCGGTCCCGTCCGACGGAGCAGGAAGTGAGAAGGACGACGAAACGGAAGCGAACTCATTGGTCACCAGTTCCTTCCTCGCACATTCATTACCCTGCGGGTCCATCAGTACAGCAATCAGCGCAGTACCCTTCTCCGCGAGCCTGCACTCCGAGCCCCTTCTTTCGAAGAGCACAGCCTTGAAACGTACGCTTTCTCCGGGCCTGAAGGCGCCCCGATCGGTAAACACCTGTGCAAAACGCTCTGTAACAAGCTTTTCGCGCTGCGGCGAACTGCTTCCGTAGATATAGAACTTTTCCGAACTGCGAAGTCTTCCGTCAGAGCCCTTTGCCTTGAACACAATATAGTTGGAATAACGTCCGAGCTTTGAGGAAACTGACTCCGGAAGATCGGTGAATCCCCTGCATCCGAAGTCCTTCACGCTTGCGCTCAGCTTATCCTCAACATAGAGTTCAAGGTCCATCTTTTCAAGCGGCTCGCCGCTGCGGTAATCGGCGACATAAACGGCCCAGCCCCCGTCAGAAGGACGGCCCGCCACGGAAAGGCTGTGTTTCGCATAAGGTACGAGACCGACAACGCCATTCCCTGAATACTCAACAGAATAATCTCCGTCGTCGAGAGCCGGGAGTTCCACTCTCAGCGTATCCCAGGCGTAGAAACTGCCCGCCTTGTTCTCCACCGTCCTTTCGAAAACAGGCTTGGCCTTGCTTCCCTCCTGAAGGATTCCGACTTTAAGGCGGCCCAGATTGCGCATCGCAACAGTCATCTGTCCGTCCGTTATGCTCAGCCGGGCATCCCGGGATTCTAGTGTTTCGATGAGTGATTGCGCCCCTGTGCATATATCCGCAAGGCCTTTCTCCTCCCCGGAGAATGCCTTGCGTCTCTTTTCGAAATTCCGGCATTTTTCCCTTAAGAAGAGCCAATCCTCAGAAGCGGACTTCCTGTCGGACTGAAGGGATGCTAACTCCCTTGAAAGAAGTTCCTGTTCGGAAAGCAGGGCAGCCGCCTTGCCGGCATACTTCTCAGCGTGGGCCCGGAGAGCATCAGACCTTGACGGAACGGTATCGGAGGAACGGGCCTCCATGAATTCTTGCACGGCGGCATCGGGATAACGTCCGCCGAGTTCCGAAGCAAGTTCCTTGCTCGGTTTCCCTTGGCAGAGACTGATTGCCCACAGGGCATATTCATAGTCGTTTCTGCATAGCTTGCCAATGTAGGAATCCAGGCCTTCCTTTCCCATACGGTCAGCTATGAAGCAGGCGTGACGGCCACTGCGGAGCTGAGCAGCGTGACCGACGGCATAGGAGAGCGCCTCGGAGACGCCTCTTCTGCCCAGCAGATAATGGAACTGCATCACCGGCAGACCATATCCCTCGACTGCCTCCCTGCACTGTCTGCGGGCATCCTCCCTGTCCTTCCAGTTGATGGAAGTGCGGACATTCTCACGCAGAAGACAGGCATTGTAGAAATCCCACGGGAGTTTCTTCTTCTCAGATTCGCTGATTATCTTTCCGAGTATCTCCAGCTGTTTCTTAGGCCTGTCAGCCTCCGAAGCCTCTTCATAGGATTTCCACAAGGCGGTAAGGGCATATTGTCCTTCCGGGGCCGGGAAGGATGGATTTGCCGCCTGGGCGGGAATGAGGACTGCGGCCTGCAGGAGAATGACCGCAACCGCATTGGCAAAGATTTTCATAAGCGGGTGTCACACTAATGAGGACCGCCCGCGGAGACGGCCTCGGAAACAACATAAGTACTGCCTCCCACATAAATCAAAGGTGATGCCATCCCTTCCGCCAGGCCACGGGCTTCGCTCAGAGCCCTGGCAACCGGAGTCACGACTCTCACGCTCCTGGCCTTGAGTCCCAGCTCCTTGAAATGAGTTTCAAGCTGTCCGGCCGGCATAGCCCTCCGGCTGTCCGCTTCGGTAAAAATGATGTGCGCACGGGAAGGAAGCAGTTTCAGCACCGCGTCGAAATCCTTGTCGGCCACCGAGCCGTAGACTATTATCAGGTCGGAGCACTGTCCTGCGTCGAGCAATTCATCCAGGCGGGCGAAATTGTACCTGAGTCCGTGTTCATTGTGCCCTATGTCGCATATTGTCACCGGCGATTCGGAGATTCTTTCCCAGCGCCCGTGGAACTCCATCAGCGAGGCTGTGCGGCATATCGCGTCCACAAGCTCCGGAAGGAGCTTCCCTGGCAGCGGAAACAGTTCCCGATATGACTTCAGATTTCCCAGGACCTGCAGAGCCGTGAGGACGGTGCGGAGATTGTGGACCTGACAGGGACCTGCAAGGTCCATTTTCGCGAGTGTGCTCGCATGCGAATCCCATCCCGGAGGGTCGTTCCTGTCGGCGAAATGAAGCAGCGAGGCAATCCTTTCGCGGCTGCCGCCGAAGCAGGGCTCCGGAAGATTGGTGTACAGGACCTTGCGTTCAAACACCTGGTCGGTCTGGGGATTGCTTTCACCCACGACCACAGGAGTCCGCGGCTTGATGATGCCGGCCTTCTCGTAGGCGATTTCCGCGAGGCTTTCCCCGAGTATGTCACAATGGTCGAGACCTATGTTCGTTATCACGGACAGAACCGGGGATATGATGTTGGTGCTGTCAAGGCGTCCTCCCAGTCCGCATTCCACGACTGCGGTATCGACTCCCTGTCCTGCGAACCAGTCGAAGGCCATCGCCGTGGTGATTTCGAAAAAGGAGAGCCCGAGATTGTCTATGGTATCTGACCATCGCGTCAGAAAATCCCAGACCTCCCGACGGGAGATCAGACGCACCCTGCCGTCCTCGACAAGACGTATCCTCTCACGGAAGTCCACAAGATGGGGCGATGTGTACAGTCCGACCCGGCGGGCGCTGACACGCGGCGCCGCGGACTCGGAGCCGGACGGAGCTGCGGGGTCGAGAGGAGCTGCGGGGTCGAGAGGAGCTGCGGGGTCGAGAGGCGCCGCGGAGAGGGCGGCCGCAATCATATTGGAGACCGAGCCCTTGCCGTTGGTGCCGGCAACGTGGACCGTACGGTAGCGTGTATGGGGGCGTCCGAGCAGCTGGTCGAAAAAAAACATTCTGTCGAGCCCCGGCTTGTAGGCGTCGCTGCCCGCCGTCTGGAATGATTGATGTCGCGAGAACATTCCCGCAATCAGGCTGTCGTAAGCCTCGTCACTGAAGCCGCACCCTCCACGGCCGTATTCACATAAGCTGCTAGCCATAAACTGAACCTTATCTGAACTGCAAATTTACTCAGTAATGAACAAAGCGCATCGGATATAGAGAACACTGATGCGGGTATTTTTTGAAAATTACTAAATTTACGAAGATTTTGCAATTGAGATGACTCAACAAGAAGCCTTATACTCGCGATATATTCTGGACGGGCTTGACACCGGCTCCACTCCAGCAGAACTCCTGCGCGACTATGCAGAGACGGATGTTCCCGAGTTCGGCTGTCCCGGAGAAATCGTGGACGAGACCCTTGACCCGAACCCGACGCCAGACAGCTTTGCGCTGTCGGATTCATCGCGATATGTGGATGAGATTCTGAAACTTCCCGAAAAATTCCCCGCCAGATATGCCCGCGCGGAAGCGAAGCTGCGCACCGCCGCGGCGCTGTGCGAAACCCTGTGGATGGACGGCCATTTCCGTCTCGGAAACCTGAGGCTTTCGGCTGCATGGACCTGGTCCGATGGAAAGACAGGGAATATGGCCGCATTCTACAACTGCGTCGCCGCCGTTACGGAACTGGTTGCGGATCTGGGATTGAAAATGGACTCGTACAGATATGAAGAATCGGACGGGGACTGTCATTTGAAACTCTCGACGCGCATCTCGAAAACCCGGACGATGGAGGAGGATGATGACGAGGTGATTGTTCCGGGAACCGTGCGCAAATGTCCGTCTGAGGCCGTCCCGGACCCGAAAAGTTGGATTGTATATGTACCTTTCGACACATCGGCATACAGACTCGGAGGTTCGGCGCTCTCACATTTCGCAGGAAACGGAGGAGACCCTTCGGCAGAACTGCAGGACGCCGATTATTTCATCGACTGCTACGAGGTCATTCGCGAAATGGTCGAGGACTCTGTGGCGATGAGCGGGGTGACTGTGGCAAAGGGCGGGCTTATGACAGCTGCCGCCAGGCTATGCGGAGGAACCGGACTGAAACTTGACATAAGCGGTCTGTCCGCGTCCACAGGTGAGGAAAATACGGCACGCCTGCTCTTCGGGGAACTGCCCGGCGTGCTCCTGCAGTTCAATGACAACGACTTCGATTACATAGACTCCCAGTTCCTGCTCCAGGACGTGGCTTATTATCCTGTAGGCCATCCGTGCGGGAACGCCGGGGAGATAAGCATATTCAATAACCGCAAACCTGCCGTCGCCGGGATACTCAGCTCGCTTCTGAACCAGGCCGGCGAAGGTGAGGACTGAAACTGAGAAACCGATGGGCAAACCCAAGATTTTCGTGCTCGACACGAACGTGATTCTTCACGACCACCACGCAATCCGCAAGTTCCAGGACAACGACATAGTGGTGCCTATGGCCGTCATCGAGGAACTTGACCACTTCAAGAAAGGGAACGACGCCCTCGCCTACAATGCACGCGGTTTCGTACGCGAAATCGACAGGCTTTCCGACCGCAAGATGTTCGGCAAGGACGGAATTGCGATAGGCAAGGGCCTCGGAAGAATAAAGATTGAGGTCAACCATCCATTCCCCCAGTCCCTTCAGGCGTGCTTCAAGGATGATATTCAGGACCATAGGATCATAGCTACGGCGATGTGGGTGCGCGACCACAACCCGGACCGTTTCACTGCTCTCGTGACCAAGGACATCAATATGAGGATGAAGGCCAAGGCTGTGGGAATGGAGGTCCAGGACTACCTGACGGACAGAATCGAGGAAGAGAAACTGGAAAAGGTGACCAAGGAAGTGCTCCACATGGACTCCGTAAGCGCCGAGGACCTTCAGAAACTCACCTACGGGCCGGAAAACGCCATACCTTGGCAGGCTGTGAGCGCGGAAAAGCCTCTTGCCAACCAGCTTTACAAACTGCATTGGCCGGAGAATTCCGGCACGGTCAGCTGCGCCCGCTTTGACGAAAGGAGCGGAAAGGTGCTGCTGGTCAAGGAGAAGGAGGCATACGGCATCAGACCTAGGAACAACGAGCAGAGATTCGCCCTCGATGCCTGCCTCAACCGTAACATCCCCCTTGTATCCCTTACCGGAGGAGCCGGCACGGGAAAGACACTCCTTGCGCTGGCTGCCGCCCTGGAACAGGAGAAGGACTTCGAACAGATAATCATTTCCCGCCCGGCCGTGGTTCTCGGAGGTCAGGACCTGGGCTTCCTTCCCGGTGACCAGAAGGCCAAGATGAGCCCGTATGTCCAGCCTCTGATGGATAACCTCAACGTCATACGCAACCTCTACCGTCCGGGAAGCAAACAGGCCCTGCACATAGAGGGACTGCTAAACAACGAAAAGATTTTCATCTCCCCTCTCGCTTATATCAGGGGTCGCTCGCTCGGAAAGGTTTTCTTCATCATCGACGAGGCACAGAACCTCACTCCGCACGAAATCAAGACCATCATAACCAGGGCCGGAGATGGTACCAAGATAGTGTTCACCGGAGACATCTTCCAGATTGACCAGCCATATCTGGACCAGTGGTCGAACGGACTCACCCACCTGAACAACAAAATGAGGGGACAGCAGATTTTCGAACACGTAGATCTGAAAAAGGGAGAAAGGAGCGAACTCTCGGAGATTGCGGCAAAACTGCTGTAATAAGAATTCATACTACTAAAAGATTTCATATTGTAGCGAAAAGTCCGTATCTTCGCGCCCCCAATGTAAGACAATCATTTAATCTATATCAACAATATGGCAGACAACAAGAAAAGAGTTTACCGCTTCGGCGGAAAGAGCGCAGAAGGAAACGGCAAGATGCGCGAACTTCTCGGTGGAAAGGGTGCCAACCTCGCCGAGATGTGCACACTCAGCATCCCTGTTCCTGCGGGTTTCACCATTACCACAGAGTGCTGTACCGAGTACTATGAGCTCGGAGGTGGATATACTGAGGAACTCAAGAAGGAAGTAGCTGAGGCCCTCAAGGCTACAGAAGCGATAATGGGCATGAAGTTCGGCGACCCTGAGAATCCGCTTCTCGTAAGCTGCCGCTCGGGCGCAAGGAGTTCGATGCCTGGCATGATGGACACCATCCTCAACATCGGTCTCTGCTCGGCAACCATCCCGGGAATGATCAAGAAGACCGGAAATCCGCGTTTCGTATACGATGCATACCGCCGCCTCATAATGATGTATTCCGACGTCGTTATGGAGAAGGCCGAGGGCATTGAGCCGGAGGACGGAAAAGCTATCCGTCAGCAGCTTGACAAGATGATGGAGGACCTCAAGGAGGCAAAGGGCTACAAACTCGACACCGAAATCACCGCTGATGAGCTCAAGGAGCTCGCAGAGCAGTTCAAGGTCCGCATCAAGGAAGTTCTCGGAGTGGAGTTCCCTGATTCTGCAGAGGCTCAGCTTTGGGGTTCAATCGGCGGCGTATTCAAGTCATGGAACGGAAAGCGCGCCATCAAGTACCGCCAGATCGAGGGTATTCCTGATGACTGGGGAACCGCAGTGAACGTACAGTCGATGGTATTCGGAAACATGGGCGAGACCTCCGCAACCGGCGTTGCATTCTCCCGCAACCCAGCCAACGGCGACAACAAGTTCTATGGAGAGTGGCTCATCAATGCACAGGGCGAGGACGTGGTTGCAGGTATCCGCACCCCTAACCCGCTCAACATCGCCACCAAGAGTCCTCAGAACGCACACCTCGCATCTCTCGAAGAGGCTATGCCTGAGGTTTACAAGGAGCTCGACGAGATACGTCTCCACCTCGAGGAGCACTTCAACGATATGCAGGATATCGAGTTCACCATCCAGGAGGGCAAGCTCTGGATGCTCCAGTGCCGTATCGGCAAGAGGACAGGTCTCGCAGCCCTGAACATGGCAATGGATATGCTCGAGGAGGGTATGATTGACGAGAAGACCGCAGTGATGAGGGTTTCTCCTGCCCAGCTCGACGAAATACTCCACCCTATCCTCGACCCTGCTTCCGAGAAGAAGGCCACCCCTGTGGCTCACGGTCTTCCTGCATCTCCGGGAGGAGCTGTCGGCACAATCGTCTTCACCAATGCTGACGCAGTTGCAGCCGCAGCGCAGAAGAAGAGCGTCATACTCGTCCGCGAAGAAACCTCTCCTGAGGATGTCGAAGGCATGCGCGCAGCTGCCGGTATCCTCACCATGAAGGGTGGCATGACCTCTCACGCCGCACTCGTTGCACGCGGCTGGGGCAAGTGCTGCATCGTGGGTTGCGAGGACATGAAGATAGATCTCGAGAACAAGGTAGTGACATTCAAGGGCTCCGACGTGGAGTACCACGAGGGCGACGCATTCTCCCTCAACGGCGCCAAGGGTGCAATCTACGCTACCGCAATCGACACCATGGACGCTTCCGACAACCCTCGTTTCGTAAAGTTCATGGCTATCGCCGACAAGTTCCGCAAGCTCGGTGTCCGTACCAACGCAGATACTCCTGAAGACGCTGAACGCGCACTTTCATTCGGCGCGGAGGGCATCGGTCTCTTCCGTATCGAGCACATGTTCTACGGACGCAACTCCGAAACTCCGCTCAGCAAGCTCCGCAAGATGATTCTCTCCAAGACTGACGAGGAGCGCAGGGCAGCTCTCGCAGAGCTCGAGCCATTCATGAAGGCAGCAGTCAAGGGCACGATGAAGGTTATGAACGGCAAGTCCGTCACCTTCCGTCTCCTCGACCCGCCTCTCCACGAGTTCGTTCCTACCGCAGAGGACAAGAAGAAAGAGCTTGCCAACGAGCTCCATATCACTACCACAGATATCGACAAGCGTGGCGAGTCCCTCCACGAGGTCAACCCTATGATGGGTCACCGCGGAGTACGTCTGCACATCACCTACCCTATGATCTCCGAGACCCAGTTCCGTGCAATCTTCACGGCTGCTCTCGAGCTCAAGGCTGAAGGATTCGACCCTCGTCCTGAGATCATGGTCCCTGTCACCATCTCAGAGCGTGAGCTCCGCTTCCAGAAGGCCATCTGCGAGAAGATCAAGGCTGAGTGCGAGGCCAAGTTCGGCAACAGCATCGACTACAAGTTCGGTACTATGATCGAAATCCCTCGTGCAGCCCTCACCGCCGACCGCATGGCACGCACTGCAGAGTTCTTCTCATTCGGTACCAACGACCTCACCCAGATGACTCTCGGTTTCTCACGTGACGATGTCAGCACCTTCATGGGCGACTACCTCGGCAACAAGATTCTCGATGCAGATCCGTTCAAGACTCTCGACACCAAGGCTGTCGGCAAACTCGTCGACTACGCTGTGGTCAACGGCCGTGCAACCCGTCCTGATCTCAAGTGCGGTATCTGCGGCGAGCACGGTGGTGACCCTGCTTCAGTCGAGTTCTGCCACAAGATTGGCCTGAACTACGTAAGCTGCTCACCGTTCCGCGTTCCTATCGCGCGTCTGGCTGCGGCTCAGGCTGCCATCAAGAACGACTAGTGACTATCTGATAGAAGAAGGAGGCCGGCTGATGAGTCGGCCTTCTTTTTTCATATTCCTTATGGGCGCAGATCTCAGAGACAACTGCTGTCCGCATTGTCCTACATACGATCCGTTGCAATGTGGATGGGGCGGCGGAAATGCCAGAGTACTATGCCCACGGTGACCGAGACATTGAGCGAGTGCTTGGTGCCGTACTGAGGAATCTCGAGGGAGAAATCGGATGCGTCCACGACGTCCTGGTCCACTCCCGCGACCTCGTTGCCGAAGACCAGGGCATATTTGCGTCCGGGGTCCGGCTGGAACGTGTCCATTTTCACGGAGTTGACAGTCTGTTCCACACTGATTACTGTGTACCCTTCCGCCTTGAGCCTTTCAATTACCGGAAGAGTAAGATCGCTATGCTCCCACTCCACGCTGTCCTCCGCTCCAAGAGCGGATTTGTGTATCTCGGGAGACGGCGGGACTGCACAGATGCCGCACAGATAGACTTTATCCACCTTGAAGGAATCGGAGCTCCTGAATGCGGAACCTACATTATGGGCGCTGCGGATATTGTCCAGCACGACGACCAGCCCTGAATCCGGAAGGGCCTTGTACTCCCGGGCGGACACCCTGCAGAGTTCTATGTTCATCAGTTTTCTGTTGCTCTCCATTTCAATACCTCGATAGCCCCTTCCGGGAATCCTTCCAAAGGCTTCGCAAAGGTAGCATATTGCGGAAATATTACTTACCTTTGCCGCTCTAAAAATTGAAACGGACATGAAACAGGATCTCCAGATTTTCAACCTCATCAAGAAGGAAGAAGAGCGCCAGTCAGCAGGCATCGAACTCATCGCTTCCGAGAACTATGTAAGCAACCAGGTTCTCGCAGCCCTGGGAAGCATTTGCACCAACAAATACGCCGAAGGTTACCCGGGTGCACGCTACTACGGAGGATGCGAGGTCGTCGACCAGATCGAGCAGCTCGCCATCGACAGGGTGAAGGAGATTTACGGAGCCGAATACGCCAACGTCCAGCCGCACTCCGGCGCACAGGCAAACTCGGCCGTGCTTCTGGCTTGCCTCAAACCAGGAGACACATTCATGGGCCTGAACCTCTCCCACGGAGGGCACCTCACCCACGGCTCTCCTGTGAACATATCCGGCATACTCTTCAACGCGGTAGCATACTCCCTCAATGAGGAAACCGGACTCATCGACTACGACGCGATGGAAAAGACGGCGCTGGAAACCCGTCCGAAACTCATAATCGGCGGCGCATCAGCCTATTCACGCGAATGGGACTATGCAAGAATGAGAGCAATTGCCGACAAGGTCGGAGCGCTCTTTATGGTCGATATGGCCCATACGGCCGGACTCATCGCGGCGGGACTGCTCGATAACCCGGTCAAATATGCACATATAGTGACATCCACAACCCACAAGACCCTCAGGGGTCCGCGAGGCGGCATCATCCTCATGGGCAAGGATTTCGACAATCCGTGGGGACTTGTCACCCCTAAGGGAGTCGTCAAGAAGATGTCCCAGATACTGAATTCCAGCGTATTCCCGGGCACCCAGGGAGGTCCTCTCGAGCACTGCATCGCAGCCAAGGCCGTGGCATTCTACGAAGCCCTTCAGCCGGAGTTCAAGGAATATCAGCAGCAGGTCATAAGGAATGCAAAGACCATGTCCGAGGCTTTCATCAACAGGGGCTACAAGGTCGTTTCCGGAGGCACGGACAACCATCTGCTTCTCATCGACCTGCGTACAAGATTTCCCGAACTCAACGGAAAGGTCGCAGAGAAGGAACTCGGCAAGGCTGACATCACGGTGAACAAGAATATGGTTCCGTTCGACAGCCGCAGTCCTTTCCTCACTTCCGGAATACGTGTCGGAACTCCTGCAATCACTTCCCGCGGTTTCGTGGAAAAGGACATGGAAGCCATCGTGAATCTTATCGACACCGTACTCACCAACGCAGCCTCCCATCTTGACCTGATTGCCGGCAAGACTGAGGAAGGTCGTGAGCAGTATGAAGATACACTCAAGCAGGTTCGCCACCAGGTCAGAATGAAGACCAACGGAATGCCTCTGAACCGATATTAGCACTTTTATACCACACTTTAGCCCCTTTGAGTTATTTTTTCGCAGGGAAAAATTTTCTCAAAGGGGTATTTTATGCTACTTTTGCAGAGATATATCATATAGTTTTGCAAGAGAGTTAATTTAGAAATGGAACATTTCATCAATCAAGTCAACAAGGTAATAGTGGAGCACTGGGACGAAAGGGCCCTCAGCGACTTCAGAAAAGCAAGATTCACCCACGCCCAGGTCGGTTCCCGCATCATCAGGGAACAGCTCATCTACTCGGCCATCGGAGTAGGTAAGGGCGACAAGATTGCTCTTTGCGGCAAGAACAGCGCCCGCTGGGCTACGGCCTTCCTTGCTGCCACCACCTACCACGCAGTTGCAGTTCCTATCCTCTATGACTTCACTCCTGAGAATGTCTGCGACCTTGCGGCACACTCAGATGCCAGGATTGTTTACACAGAGGCAAAGATCTTCGAGAAATGGGATCTCGAGAAACTGCCTCAGATGCTCGCCTGCGTCAGTCTCGACGACTTCAGCCTCATCTGGGCAAGGACAGAGGAAATCAAGGCTGCCTACGACAACATCGAAAAGGTCATCGGCGAAAAATACCCTGAGGGCATCAAGGCCTCCGACTTCCACGTCGAGGGCCACGACATGGACGAACTTTCAGTCATCAACTATACTTCCGGCACGACGGGAACGCCGAAAGGCATAATGCTCACGGCACGTAGCATCTCCGCAAACACCGACTATGCACAGAGAACCCTCCCCATCCCTGCCGGCAGCGCATGCGTATCCATGCTCCCAATGGCTCACATGTACGGTCTCGCCTTCGAATTCCTCTACAAGTTCTGCGACAACTGCGAGGTTTACTTCCTCGGCAAAACCCCGTCTCCAAGCGTGCTGATGGCTGCATTTGCAGAACTGCACCCTTGGCAGATCATCACCGTGCCACTCGTAATCGAGAAGATCATCAAGGGCAAGGTGCTCCCTATGCTTGAGAAGCCAGTAATGAAGGTGCTCACCTCGATCCCGGGCATCAGACAGATACTCAACAAGATAATACTCAAAAAGGTAATGGGGGCATTCGGCGGCAATTGCTACGAGATAATACTCGGCGGCGCCGCAGTCAGCGCACCTATCGAGAAAGTGCTCCGCGAACTCAAGTTCCCTTACACCGTCGGTTACGGAATGACTGAGTGCGGTCCGCTCGTGGCATACGAACACCACGAGCAGTTTGCTCCGGGTTCATGCGGAAAGGTCGTGGACTGCGCACAGATACGCGTTGCAGACGCCAACCCTGAAACCGGCATAGGTGAACTCCAGGTCAAGGGCGAGAACGTGATGGTAGGATACTACAAGAACCCTGAAGCAACCGCGGCTGCTTTCACAGAGGACGGATGGCTCCGCACCGGAGACCTCGGAATCATCGACGCAGAGGGCAACATCTTCATCAAGGGGCGCAGCAAGTGCATGATTCTTTCTGCAAGCGGACAGAACGTCTACCCTGAGGAAATAGAGGCAATCCTGAACAACCTCCCGTACATCAGCGAATCCCTGGTACTTGCCCGCGACAAGAACATCATAGGAATTGTCACCCTCAACGCTGCGGGAGAAGAGGCCATCAAGGGCGGCAAGTCAGTGGACGACATACTCCTCGAGACCACAAAGGCCCTGAATGCTGTGCTTCCGAACTACAGCCAGGTCAACAAACTCGAACTTCTCCAGGGCGAATTCGTGCACACACCTAAGATGTCCATAAAGAGAAGCCTTTACAAGTAGGAAATACTACTGAAACCTCAAACCTCAAGAGGACATCCGGAGAGATTCGGATGTCCTCTGTTTTTTGATGTTCATTACTGGGCGTAAATAGTCGCTTCACTTAGGAATCGGCGGATTCCCGCTTCACTTACCAGCCACGTCGTATGTTCTCTGCAACGAGATGGACCAGCCTGGCTTTTGCCTCCTTGCTGGCCCAGGCCGTATGCGGCGTGAACCTCAGACGATCCGGATAACGAACCTTGAGCAGGGGGCTATCCGCAGGGAGCGGTTCCTTTTCGAAAACGTCAAGGGCAGCTCCGGCAATGGTCCCGGAATCAATAGCGCACGCCAGGGCGGACTCATCAACTATTCCGCCACGGCCCGCATTGACAAGGAAAGCCGACGGCTTCATCAGAGAGAGTTCACGGGCGCCGAGCAGACCGCGAGTGGAATCATTGAGAGGGGCGTGGATGCTGACGACATCAGAACACGAGAGCAGTTCCTCGAGACTCAGCGAAGGATAATCGGTATTGTGCGAAGTTCCTGAAGTAGAATAGTATACGACATCCATTCCGAAAGCCCTCGCAAGTGCGGCGACCTTGGTGCCTATTGTCCCCATCCCTATGATTCCGAGAGTCTTGCCTGCGATTTCCTGAAAGGAGCGCGACGCATCCGTGAAAATACCGGAACGCGAATAAGTCCCGTCCTTGACAGTTCTGTCATAGTAGAGGGCATCACCCATCAGGGACAATATGTGCATAAAAGTCGTCTGGACCACAGAATCCGTCGAATATCCAGCTACGTTCCGCACCGGCACTCCCCTGCGTGCCGCCTCATCGAGGTCCACGTTGTTCAGACCCGTAGCGAAGACGCATACCAGTCTGAGACGGGGTGCATTGTCCATCAGTTCCTTATCTACAAGAACCTTGTTGACAAGCAGGACCTCACAGTCCTTTACCCTGTCGAAAGACTGTTCGCGTGTGGACGAAGGGAAAACCTTAAGATCACCCAGCGAAGCAATCTCCTCCAGGGAAGCATCGCCCATTGTCGCCGAGTCGAGAAAAACCATTTTTATTTTCGTGTCCATATCTGAATATTATCTAGCAGTCTGCTGCCGAGGCTGGCGGGTAGGCTGCCGCCAGTCGGCAGGCAAGCGGCTGCTGTTGTTGATCGGTGGGCTGCTGCCAGTCGGCGGGCATGCGGGCTGCATCGGTCGGCAGGCATGCGTCACTCGTGGCAAATTTAGTAATATTCAAAAAATTTTGTAACTACACAAAAATCTTCTACCTTTGCATCCCCGTCCGGTTTATCCGGCCGAGATATTGGAGAGATGGTAGAGTGGTCGATTACGGCAGTCTTGAAAACTGTTGAGCTGAAAGGCTCCGGGGGTTCGAATCCCTCTCTCTCCGCAAAGCACTAATTATCAAGGAGTCAGCATCGCATAAGCGATGCTGGTTTTGTTTTTGTCCACTGCCGTCAGGAGCTTGCTCCTGTAAGGCAGTGGACGGAAACAAAATAGCGGCCTCTCGGCCGCGTGACTCCTGATAATCATTGCTTTGCAAGGGTCCCTCCGGCGAGGAGGAGGGAAAAGGCACGCGCAGCGTGGCTAATCCCCCTCTTCCCTCGCCCACCAGATTCAAAAGGAGGCGGGGTGGACATTTTGTAGGATGAAATCCTTGTAATTAGTTGATTTTCTTACA
>JAEDEB010000004.1 GCA_016293535.1 Bacteroidales bacterium
ATGAATAATTTACTCAAAGGCAAAGTAGCTGTCGTCACCGGCGGCACCAGAGGCATAGGATATGCCATAGTCAAGAAATATCTGGAAGCAGGGGCAATCACCGTCCTCTGCGGTTCACGTGAGGAAACAGCCATGAAGGCCTTGGAGAAAATCAAGGCCGAAATGCCTGAGGCCCAGGTGGATGCAATCTGGCCGAACCTCAGCGACAGGAACGAAGTGTCTGCCGCTTTCGAGGGCATCAAGGAAAGATACGGCTCACTGGACATCCTCGCCAACAATGCGGGAATATCCCAGAACACACCGCTGTTCGACTACAAGGATGAAGACTTCGACAAGATTCTGAACCTCAACATCAAGGCCCTCTATGCATGCAGCCGGGCCGCTGCACAGATCATGAAGGAACAGGGTGGCGGAGTGATCATCAACACGAGTTCGATTGTCAGTTTCAACGGACAGGGGACCGGCTGCGGCTACCCTGCCTCGAAGTTCGCGGTCAACGGACTCACCAAGTCACTTTCACGCGAACTCGGCCGCTACAAGATCCGCGTCAATGCCGTCGCCCCGGGAGTAACCCGCACCGACATGGTTGCAGTCCTTCCTGACGAGATGATCCAGCCGATCATCAAGAACATTCCGATGGGCAGAATGGCCGAGCCTGAGGACATTGCCAACGCCTTCCTCTTCCTCGCCAGCGACCTCGCATCCTACATCTCCGGCGCAATCCTTCCGGTTGCCGGCGCCGTGGTGATCTAGAAAGTGAACTTCACCATAGCCTGAATACGATGGTTGGTCACCCAATGGAGACCGTCAGTTGCAAGACCGTTGGAAGAGTTCACACATGAGATTGTATTTTTACCGGCCTCATATTTGTAATACTTTCCGTACTGGACTGATGTCAACTCATATTCGAGACCGACGGTAAACTTGCCCAGGTTATACATGAAGGCAGGGGTGAGCCTCCACATCTGGTTCATGTTGCTGAAGCTGTTGCCGCTGAAATAGAGGGAACTGCTGTATCCTGCTTGGTCCTTGTCCTCAACAAGCGGCTTTGCCGTGCCGAAGTTCTTTACATAGCCGCCGAAGAGCACGCCCTGGAACTTCTTGCCCACCGAGAGGCTGACCCAGGTCGAAGAATTGCGGGTAGGAGTGTATTCCCGGGAACCGTCCTCATTCACAGCGCTTA
Source organism: Bacteroidales bacterium (assembly GCA_016293535.1). Classification (GTDB taxonomy): domain Bacteria; phylum Bacteroidota; class Bacteroidia; order Bacteroidales; family UBA932; genus Cryptobacteroides. The sequence goes on from JAEDEB010000004.1 coordinate 1,184, forward strand.
CACCATAGCCTCCGTTGAGGTTCAGGTGCTCGCCGGCCTGGGCATAGACGGTCTTTGCCTTGACGGAGAACGGAACCTTGCTGTTCTGAGTCTTGTACTGCATATAGAGGAAAGGAGTGACGGTGGTGATGCGGTCCTTCACCTTCACCACGTTATCAACGGGGCCCTCTTCTGTATTCACTGTTACGGTAGCGGTCCTGCGGGGCTTGATGCTGTGGACGTCGGCTCCCACCCTTGCGAGGAAACCGCCTGCCTTCAGGTTGACGCCCAGATAGAACTCAGGGGTGCAGCCATACTTGATGTAGTTTGCAGACTTGCCTTCAGGGCCCTGGGAAGGATACTGCATCTCCCAGATTGCAGCCGCTGTAAGGCCGAAGACCTTGCCGAAACTTCCGTCGAACTGGACAACCGGAGTACGGCTGAAAGGTCCGAACGGAGCGCCCGTATTGAGGGAGAAGACATCAGGCATGTCAGCTGCCATAGGATGCCATGCCTGACCTATCTTGAGACTCTCCATTGACTTTTCCTGTTCCCAGCCAAGTGTCACGTAGGCCTGACGCAGACGCAGCTGGGCTGTTCCCGTCGAGCCTGTCAGACCGCAGTAGAAGTCGGCCTCGATCTTGGCTCCTATGGAAGTGTTCTGAATCCTGTATCCTGCGACGTCTACCCAGAGACGCGAGGTAAGAGAAAGAAAGCGGAACTGATTCGCCGCATTAAGGTCTTCCGTGCCAGTGGCATTCCATTTCTCGTCCTTCGGGACATAATAGAAGAGGTCGCCTGTCCCGGAAACACTCTCACGGGTATCGAAAGCAAAATAGTTTCTGATGAATCCATGTACCTGTACATGGTTTTCGAGATGCTCCTTTACAGCCTGTGCCTTCGAAGACTTTCCGTCAGAGGCCAGGGCAGCGGCGGGGAGGATCAAGAGAGCCGCAGCAATTGTGAATAAGCGTTTCATAATTTTCTGATATTGAACATATAAGGATTCGGATTCATGCAATCAGGCAGATTACAGAACCTCGAACGGGAAAATCTTCGTAAGCCAGAAGAAGCCCAGCACAAAGCCTATGACGCCGAGGATAAACCCTATCTTGGCCATGTCCTTGGTGCTGACCATGCCTGTAGAGGACGCAATCGCGTTCGGAGGGGTCGATATTGGAAGGAGCATGGCAATGGATGCGCATATCGCAATGAAGGAAATCATCGCCTGGGTACCGCCGAGAGCGGCGAACGCATCGTGGCTTGCCGCCTCCGGGGCTTCCATGGCAGTGGCCACCACTATGAGTATAGGAATGAGCAGCGCCGCCGTGGCTGAATTGCTGATGAAGTTGCTGAGGAAGTAGCAGACGAGGCCGGCGACGATGAACACCACGATTATGTTCATATCACCGAATGGAATGGCCTCGATGAGAACCTTGGCGAGTCCTGTCCCCTGAAGGCAGGTTCCCAGCGCAAATCCACCGGCAACGAGCCAGAGCACGGTCCAGTTGATTTCCTTGATATCCTCCTTAGTGAAGATTCCGCATGCGGTAAGCACTCCCAGAGGAATGAGGGCAACCACATTGGAATTGATACCCGTGATTTTTTCCGTAGCCCAGAGAAGTATCGTGCCGATAAAGGTTATCCATACAACTATGGTTTTCCAGTCACGCTTGCGCTCATCCTTCCTGATATTGAGCACGACCTCCTTCGCCTTGAACGGGAAGAGAATCTGGAGAAGCACCCATGCAATCAGAATCATGATGAGCACGAATGGTATCATCCTCACAGACCAGGAACTGAAGGTCACGTCGAAATTGGCCTCGGTGAGAAACTTGACAGCTGTGGCGTTCGGAGGTGTACCTATAGGAGTTCCGATTCCGCCCACATTGGCAGCGACCGGGATGGCAAGGGTCAGTCCCACCTTTCCCTTGTCGCCCTCTGGAAGCGCGGAAAGCACCGGTGCCAGCAGGGCAAGCATCATCGCCGCAGTGGCTGTGTTGCTCATGAACATGGAGAAAATCGAAATCACCAGAAGGAAGCCGAGAAGGACCATGCGGGGGTTCTTGCCGAAAGGAGCCAGAAGCACACGGGCCAGAGTCACGTCAAGCCCGTACTTGGATGCCACTATCGCAAGGACGAAACCGCCGAGGAAGAGCATCACGATAGGATCCGCAAAAGCGGACATCAGGCTCTTGTAAGAAACGAGAACTCCTGCATCAGGATTGCAGAAGAAGGCAATTCCCTTGTCGGAGACTGTCAACAGCGATATTACTATTATAAGGAGTGAGGTCGTCCAGTTTGGAATGATTTCGAACATCCACATCAGGGCTGCAAAAACGAAAAGGGCAATAACCCTCTGCTGAGTGGCAGTGAGAGCTTCGATACCGAAGAAAGAAGTAGGAACCGCCCATAGAAATATGGTAATGGCGAGAACCAGCGGCAGAAGCACAAAAAGTTTCAGATTGAACTTTTTCTGTGACATGACTTGATTACTTGTAATACGGATACCGGAATCGTGGCACTTCCGGTCACCTGTTCATTAAAAAGCTTGGCTTTAAGATTTACAAATCGCGAATATAGGAAAAAATAATTACGTTCAGTTGAAAATCATTTTGGATGGATGTATCTTTGCCGCCGAAAATCGCAACAAAAATACACACATGAAAAGGATAATAGCTTCAGTATCAGTTGCAGCCGCAGTCCTCAGCGCCTGCGGCAGCCCTGTAGAAAAAAATTCACGCTTCGCCGACTACGTTACGGTGGAAATTGGGAAGGAAGAGACCGGACTCCTCGACGGCATCAGCGATAACGGCAAGGAAGTACTTAACCTCTACAGGTTTGCGGCAATGGAAGCGGACAAGATATACTGGCAGCAGGCATTCGGCGACAGGACCGCAATCGACACCCTCAGCGACGGTGCCGTAAAGGACTATGCACTCGTTAATTACGGAGCATGGGACCGTCTCAACGGGAAGGCCTTCATACCCGGATATTCCGAAACGATGCCCGAAGGGCTGCGCTTCTATCCTGAGGACATGACCGACAGGGAGTTCCTCGAATTCGACGATCCGGACAAGTTCAGTCCATACACCCTCATACGCAGGGGCGAAGACGGAAAACTCAAGTGCGTATGGTACCACGAGGCATATGCACCAAATATCGAAAAGATATGCAACTACCTCAGGGCTGCGGCTGACATCACCATAGTACCGAGCGTGAGGGAATACCTTCTCGCTAAGGCAGAGGCCCTCGCAAGCGACGATTATGAGGGGAGCGAATGCAAGTGGCTCGAGATGGACAACAGCAGGATGGACCTTGTCATCGGCCCGAACGAAAGCAAGGATGACCATAAATACGGAATCAAGCGTTCATACAACGCCTACGTTGTCCTCAAGGATCTCAAGACAACTGAGTACCTGAGCAGCATAGCAGCAAAGATGGGCGAACTTCAGGCAGCCCTTCCGTGCAGCGAAGAGTACAGGAACGGCTTCACTCCAGGCAATTCATCCAACATCTTCGCCTGCGACGCCCTATACTACGCCGGCGGGGCCAATGCCGGAATCAAGGACATAGCCATCAACCTTCCTTTCGACAGCGCGGTACAGGCGGAGGTCGGTACGAGGACCATACTCATGAAGAACGTCATCAGCGCCAAGTTCAACCACATCATATTCCCTCTTGCGCAGCTGATGATTTCCGAGGATGACAGGGAGCTTGTCGACAGCGATGCCTTCTTCTGGAACGTTGCGTTCAGGGAAGTGGCGCATGGACTCGGCGTGAAGACCACAACAGACGGAAGGGATGTCAGCGAAGCTCTCGGCAACCTCGCCCTCACCATCGAGGAGGCGAAGGCGCTCGCACTCGGAGTATATTTCTCCTCCCTTATGTCCAACAGTCTGGGAACATCCAACATCGTCACCAGGAAGAACTGTTTCACAACCTTCCTCGCAGCTATACTGAGAGCATCAAGGTTCGGCAGCAAGGAGACGGTAGGTACAGGCAACCTCATCTGCTACAACTACATCAAAGAGGCAGGAGCAATATCAAGACACCCTGACGGATGCTATTACATCGACTGGAACCACGCCGAAGAAGCCATCGCTTCTCTTGCATCCGAACTGCTCGAAATCCAGGCACTGGGCGATTACGGCAAGGCCAAAGACTTCATATCGAGGTACTCCGTAATCGACAAGGACCTCGACGCCGACATGCACAACCTCAGGCTCGAACAGATTCCTGCCGACATCCGCTTCTCCTTCGTCTGGTAGCAGATACCCGGTTTGCCGGACGGTTTGCAGCTGAAGGGCAAACACCGGGCTCGCCAGCATCGACAAAAAAACTATAGCTATTCTTCTAATAATCAGAGGAATAGCTATTGTTTTTGTTAATCACCTTTTTCTTTATGCAGTTGGATCTATCAGCCGATGAGATGGCTGGATCCGAGAAGGATAAGCATCAGATAACCTAGCACGAGGCCGAATGCACCCATAATGAGACCTGTCTTGATCATATCCTTCTGCTCGAACATACCCGTTGAAGCAGCGATTGCATTCGGCGGAGTCGAGATAGGAAGCACCATACCGAGAGAAGAACCTATTGCAACACCGATGAGCAGGGTCGTGACACCGCCCAGAGGCGCAAGATTCTGGGAAACCGCCGCACTGCTTCCCACAGCTGCAAGAATAGGAACAAGAAGCGAAGCCGTGGCAGTGTGGGAAATGAAGTTTGCCATGGCATAGCAGATGAGACCCGAGCCAACGACCATGATTATTGCCGGCCAGCTTCCGAAAGGAATGGCAGCTATGAGAGTCTTGGCAAGTCCTGTTTCCTGAAGTCCCACACCGAGGGCAAAACCGCCGGCAACCATCCAGAGCACGCTCCAGTTAATCTCCTCCAGATCTCTCTTGGTAAGTATGCCTGTAATGGCGAACACGCCTACAGGGAGCATGGCAACGACATTCGAGTTCACGCCAGTCGCCTTGTCAAGCACCCAGAGAAGCACAGTTACAGCAAAAGTCACGTAAACGACTATGGACCTCCAGTCCTTCTTTGTCTCTCCCTCTATCTTGAGATCGATGGACTTCGCCTTGAAAGGGAAGAGCTTCAGAAGCATGAACCAGCCAATGAGAAGCAGGACCACGGTCAAAGGAACCATAAAAGCCATCCACTGGCCAAAACCTATGTTGATGCCTATCTCATTCATATACTTGAGGGCAATTGCGTTCGGTGGCGTTCCGATAGGAGTACCCATACCGCCCACATTCGCAGCGATAGGAATAGCGAGAGCAAGCGCAATCTTACCCTTTCCATCAGCCGGAAGAGCCTTGAGAATAGGACCCAGAAGGGCAAGCATCATAGCTGCTGTAGCAGTGTTGCTGAGGAACATCGAGAAAAGCCCCGTCACGAGGATGAAACCGAGAAGCACAAACTTCGGCTTCTTGCCGAAAGGCTTGAGCATCACCCTTGCGAGCACGAGGTCAAGACCGCTCTTCGAAGCTGCGATGGCAAGCACGAAGCCTCCTATGAAAAGCATGATGATAGGATCGGCGAAACAGTGGAGCAGGGACTTGTAGCTGGTCTGCGCACCGAGATTTGCCGCATCGGCCTGCTCGAAGAAGACGAGACTGCTGTCCGAAGTTGTAAAGAGCAGCAGCACAACCACCATTACTGAAGTTGTCCAGGCGGGAACTGCCTCTAATAGCCACATCAGAATGGCGAACAGGAAAATTGCCATTGTCCTCTTCTGGATGATGGTCATACCGTCGATCCAGTTCTCTACAGGCAAGCACCACACGACAAGGGCGAGAACGATGGCGATGACCAGCCTTATGGCTCTCGAAACGGTCTTGTCCTTCACCCTATGCTGCTTCTTCCACTCGTGGTATGCCTCAACAAGATAATATCCGTGAAAATTTTTGAACATAAAATATTAGATTATAGATAGCAATTATCAGTTTAAGAATCAAACCATAATCTCAGGCCACCGGAGCCTCGTAGCCAAGAGCGATGAGGCAGAGTATACGCATATCCTCCTCTATTCCAAGAAGTTTGCGAACATAATCCTCGGCATTGCCTGGAATGCTGCCGTCCTTGCTTCTCTTACGTCCCGCAATATGGACCCAGCAACTTCCGAGTCCATGTTCCACAGCAGACAGCTGGAGGAAAGTGGCACTGATTGCACAGTTTACTTCCCATAAATCTGTCTTGCGGGAATCGCCGAGCACCACGATCACCGCCTTCGCATCCTTTACAAAGGCCGATCCCGAGGTCCTCATCTGGGAAAGGGCGAGAATCGTGTCCGCATCCTCTATCACCATGAACTCAGAACTCTTTGTATTCTTGCTAGATGGAGCGGTCAAAGCCTCCTCGATAAGCCGGTCCACTATTTCGCGCGGAACCTCCTTGTCCTGAAAACGCCTTACGCTGTGCCTTTCGGCTATAAGTTTCTGATATTCCATAAAAAATAAGTTTCTTCAGATCTACCGTCAAATGACACCCTGCTCGAGCATCGCCTGGGCAACCTTCATGAATCCGGCAATGTTAGCCCCCTTGACATAATCCACGGTACCGTCCTCACGCTTACCATACCTGACGCACTGTTCGTGTATGCTCTTCATAATCTGGTGGAGCCTTGCATCAACCTCCTCTGCAGTCCAGCTCAGATGCTGCGCGTTCTGGGTCATCTCGAGTCCGGAAGTTGCGACACCACCGGCATTAACGGCCTTGCCCGGAGCGAAAAGCACCCCGTTGTTCTGGAAATAATGGATGGCACCAGGCTGACAGCCCATATTCGACACCTCACAGCAGCAAGTGCAACCATTTGCAACAAGTTCCTTGGCATCCTCCTCGGACAGTTCATTCTGGAACGCGCAAGGAAGCGCGATGTCCACAGGAATGCTCCAGGACTTCTTGCCTGCCGTAAAGAAGGCCTGCTCAGGGAACTTGTCGGCCATATCCTCTACCCTGTCCCTGTTGGAAGCCCTCATGACAAGCATGTAGTCGATCATCTCATCGCTTATACCATCCGGAATGTGGCATACACCGTCAGGTCCTGAGATGGCAACGACCTTGGCGCCCATCTGACGGGCCTTTATGCAGGCACCCCAGGCAACATTGCCGAAACCGGAGACTGCTATGGTCTTGCCCGCTATTTCCTCTCCGGCATTGCGCAGCACATGGTTCACGAAATACAGGGCGCCGAAGCCGGTAGCTTCAGGACGGAGAATGGAGCCTCCCCAAGTGCTTCCCTTTCCGGTGAGTACGCCAGTGTTGTATTCGCGCGCAAGTTTCTTGTACATTCCGTAGAGATAACCTATCTCACGTCCGCCGACTCCGACATCCCCCGCAGGAATATCCTGGTCAGGTCCTATGCACTGCCATAACTCTGTCATAAAGGCCTGGCAGAAACGCATTATCTCAGCATTGGACTTGCCCTTGGGGTCGAAATCGGAACCGCCCTTTGCTCCGCCCATAGGAAGAGTGGTAAGGGCATTCTTGAAAGTCTGTTCGAAACCGAGGAACTTGAGCATAGACGGAGTCACTGCCCTGTGGAAACGGAGGCCGCCCTTGTACGGTCCTATGGCCGAGTTGAACTGAACCCTGTAGCCCGTATTGGTCTGGACCTCGCCCTTGTCATCCGTCCAGGTAACCCTGAAGGAGAACACGCGGTCCGGTTCGACCATTCTTTCCACAATTTTCGCCTTCTCGAACTCAGGATGCATATTGTACACATCCTCTACTGATTCCAAAACCTCCTGTACAGCCTGGAGATACTCTACTTCTCCGGGGTACTTGGCCTGGAGCCTGGCCATAATCTCTCTTGTTTTCATTACTGGGTAATTATTAATTACTGAATACCCTTGATTCTCATAAATTTAAGTGCCTTGAGCAGCAAAACGGGGAGAGATTTGTGTTCGTTTCTTTTCTTGAGATTCAAATATATGCCGAGCTTTTCCGAAAGAGGAATCTTGAAAGTCTCGACAAACTCTATGAGGGAGCCGTCCGGGTCCTCGACATATGTAAAATGGCCGTCCGCCTTGTCCATCTTGAAGTCCTCGCCACCGTCGCACACGAAATCGTGTCCAAGGGCCAGAGCCCTCTCGCGTATTCCCTTCATGTTCTTGACGTCGAAGCAGATCTGGATAAAACCGGGATCACCCCACCAGCGTCCTTCGAAGAGTTTGACCGGAGTCCTGTCGAGAGCCTGGACCAATTCTATGTGTCCGGGCCCATATACAGGCGAAAGCGGACCCTCCGGAGCGGCGCTGCGGGAAAGAAGCACCCTGCGGAAACGGCCGTTGCCGCCGTTGAGGTTCTTGAAGTCATCGAAAACATCAGTCCTGTCATACTCGACGGTATCGAAGCCGAGGAGACGGGAATAGAAGTCCATCGACCTGTCCATGTCTGATACGCCGAGAAGTTCGCCGTCGATGCCGCCGGTAGGAAGGCCGAGTTCCATGAACCTGAATCCGTCCTCGACTATGTCGAATACGTTTCCATAAGGATCGCTGATGAAGAAATGGCTGCGTCCCTGCGGCGTAGCAACAATCTCGCAGAGCACCGAGGCTCCCTCGAGGGATTTGAAATGAAGGTAGGCCCTGTTGATGTCAAGCGTCTTCACGCGACCCGCGAATGTCCCGAGGTCGCCAAGGCAGGCAGGCTGCTCCATCTGATGGATATTGCCATCCATAGGCTGCCAGATCTCGAATCCGCCTCCGCCCTGAAGATTGACGGCAAGAACAGCCCTGCGCCGGCGGGGCTTTCCACCGGTATACGGAAGCATGCGTTCCGCCACACCGTCCGCGTCAGCCATCATCACGTCACATCCGAAGGCCTTGATATACCAGTTGTAGGCTTCCACCACATCTGTAACGCCCACACCGATCTGTTGAATTCCACAAATAATTGTATCCATACGATAAATACTATTACTCAAGTTTCGCCAGTTGATAATTATCTGTCATTTTGATATTTGTGCTTCTTGCGAAACCAAATGCGACTATCAGGTAGCCGAAACCTTTCCGGCCAGTTTGAAGAAGAGGGCCGGGCAATATTTCTTTATATACACCATCAGGAGCTCCACTCCGCCGATAAGCTGCACGCGGCGGCCCCTGTCAATGGCGTGCACTGCCTTCGCTGCACATCTGTCCACATCCATACCCTTGGCCTGACCCGGATCCATCTTCGAATATGAGGACCCGTCACCGAGAACTGCGCTTCTGCTGATCTGGGTATTGATACGGCCCGGAACCAGGAAGGTGACCCTCAGGTTCGGATTCTCAAGCTGCAGGGATTCGAACCAGCCGTGAAGGGCATGTTTGGCTGCACAGTAGCCAGAACGCAGAGGGAAACCGAAGAGTCCTGAGATGGAGGTCGTGACTGCTATGCTCACCCTCCTGTCCCCGCGCAGCTGGTCAGCCAGGCAGACGGTCAGGCATACAGGCCCGAAAAAGTCTGTTTCCATAATCTTCCTGTCCACTTCCAGCCCGGTTTCCAAGGCAAGCGAGCGCTGGGAAATACCGGCATTGAGCACAATCACGTCAAAGAGTATCTCCTGTCGCGAAATCTTTGCAGCAAATTCCCTTACCGACTGTTCAGAAGAAAAATCCACGGTATATGTCCTCGCATATTCCGCTCCCGATTTGAGGCATCTCCTGCACACGTCCCCCAGCCTGTCCGCCCTGCGGGCAGCAAGATGGAGCCGGGCGCCGAGAACTGCATAACGGAGGGCAATTGCTTCCCCTATGCCTGAACTCGCTCCTGTAACGAGTACGTTCTTTCCTCTGTAATCCTTCATTTACTCTTTCCGAGCTTATGTTACTACTCCACCGTCCAGGTGCTTCCGCTGTGAAGTAGATCGTCCACGCAATGAATCTTGGACTTTGCAGTAACCTCCTCCACCTGATTGCGTACGCCCTCATCGTAGGTAATGTCCTCCACGTCGCGGATGACACCGAGGGCTACCGGAAGGTCCGGACCCTTCATGTCGGCCAGCATCATATGCACACCCATATATTGCGAATGCGCATCGTGGACGAGAATCTCGTCGAGGGTATGGCCGTCCTCGCCTATGGTCACAGCCTTAAGGCTCATGCCGTCGAGTATGATGCCCTTGTCGCGGTTCTTTCCGAAAATCATCTTCTCGCCGTTGCGAAGGACTATGGTACGGTCCGCCCTTACTGCGGGATCTGAAAGGCTCTTATGCGCTCCATCATTGAATATCACGCAGTTTGTGAGCATTTCCATCACGGATGCACCCTTGTGGAGGGCCGCCTGGGTCATAATCTCCTCGTTAAGTTTCAGTTCCACGTCAAGACTGCGGGCGAAGAAGGTACCCTTTGCTCCGAGAACGAGACTTCCCGGATTGAAAGGATGTTCTACCGTTCCGTACGGAGATGTCTTGGTTATGGCCCCGAGTTTCGAGGTCGGGGAATACTGTCCCTTGGTCAGGCCGTAAATCTGGTTGTTGAAGAGAACTATGTTTATGTCCACGTTTCTTCTGATTGCGTGGATAAAATGGTTTCCTCCAATAGCGAGAGCATCACCGTCGCCGCAGGCCTGCCAGATGGCAAGGTCCGGGTTCGCAACCTTGATTCCCGTAGAGATCGCGGTTGCGCGTCCATGAATGCTGTGGAAACCGTAAGTGTCCATATAGTACGGAAGTCGTGACGAACATCCGATTCCGGATACGACGACGAAGTTCTCCTTCTCGTAATCGAGGGCCTTGCTTACGCGTGGAAGTGCCCTCTGAAGCGCTGCGAGGACTGCGTGGTCGCCGCAACCCGGGCACCAGCGCACTTCCTGATCGCTCTTGAAATCCTTGAATGTAAGATCTGTCATCGCTGAATGTATCTGTTGATTGATTCCACAATTTCCTTTACGAGGAAAGGCTGTCCCTGAACCTTGTTGCACTGTACGAACTCCATCTCCGGATAGAGGTTGCGCAGATATGCCGCAAACTGTCCGCTGTTGAGTTCGCAAACGAGTATCCTCTTGAAACCGCTGAAGACCTCTGCGGTATTGGAAGGGACAGGAAAGATGTAGTCGAAATGCGCGAAAGCTACTTCCTTTCCTGACTTTCTGACCTCATTGACCGCGGAGAGTATGTGTCCGTAGGTGCCACCCCAGCCCACTACGAGAAGTTCGCCCTGGGCCGGGCCGTCCAGAGCGAGTGCCGGAATGCTGTCCGCAATCCTGAGCACCTTCTCATATCGTTCCCTGACCATAAGCTCGTGGTTCGCAGGGTCGGAAGAGAGCACTCCGTTGTGGTTCTTCTCAAGTCCTCCCACACGGTGTTCGAATCCCTTCATTCCAGGCACCGCCCACTTTCTGACAAGAGTCTGAGGGTCCCTCTCGAAAGGCTTGAACTTGCCGTCCTCGGGAAGGGTTTCAGCAAAAGGAGGCTTGATTTCAGGATAATCCGACATGGACGGTATGAGCCAAGGCTCAGAGCCGTTCCCGAGGAAACCCTCCGAAAGGAGCATCACCGGAGTCATATGCTCTACGGCTATCCTGGCCGCTTCGAAAGCCGCATCGAAACAGTGTGCAGGAGAATGGGCTGCAACCACGGGAACCGGGCACTCACCGTTCCTTCCGTAGAGGGCCTGGTTGAGGTCTGTCTGCTCAGTCTTGGTCGGGATTCCTGTGGACGGGCCGGCCCTCTGTACATCGACCACTACAAGAGGAAGTTCGGTCATAACCGCAAGTCCGAGGGCTTCGGACTTGAGGGAAAGACCTGGGCCGGAAGTCGTAGTGACAGCAAGGCTGCCCGCATAGGCGGCGCCTATTGCAGTGCATATGCCGGCAATTTCGTCCTCAGCCTGGACCGTCTTGGCACCCAGCGATTTATGTATTGCAAGTTCTTCAAGGATGCCTGTTGCCGGAGTTATAGGATAGGAGCCGCAGAAAAGAGGGAGTCCTGATTTCTCGGAGGCGGCAAGGAGTCCCCAGGCGGTAGCCTGGTTTCCCGTAATGTTCCTGTAAGTGCCCTTCTTCTTTGGTGTAGGCTCTATCTTGTAGGTATTTGGAATAGCCTGGATGTTGGCTGCGTAATTGAAACCGTCACTGAGGACCTTCCTGTTGGGGGCAATCACTTCAGGATGTTTCTTTGCGAACTTTCTCTCAAGATAGCTGAAGATGTACTCGAGAGGACGGCTGTAGATGAAGCAGGCCATTCCAAGAGTGAACATATTCTTGCACTTGAGCATAGCCTTCTGGTCTAAACCGCTGTCCTTTAGACTTTCCAGGGTCAGGCTGGTTATCGGGGCAACGATGAGAGTCCTGTCCTCGACCTTGAGTTCCTCGAAAGGATTCTCCGTCCGGAAGCCGGCCTTCTTCATTCCCGCCTCGTCGAAAGCGTCATCGTCCACAAGTATCATAGCCGTAGGCTTGCACCATTTCGCATTGGCCTTGAGCGCGGCTGGATTCATCGCCACGAGGAGATCGCAGAAATCTCCCGGAGTAGTTACATTGTCGCTTCCAATATGGACCTGGAAGCCGGAAACGCCAGATACCGTACCGTGTGGCGCGCGTATCTCCGCAGGGTAATCAGGAAAAGTCGAAAGCCCATTCCCAAAAATGGCCGACGTATCTGCAAAAAGAGACCCGGTCAGCTGCATGCCATCACCGGAGTCTCCTGCAAACCTGATTACAACATCTTCGGTATCAATTACTTTGTGTTGCATTTGGTGTTATTCTTTTTGCCTTGAACGGCTCATTCCTTACATTGCCTGGGGTGCCGACTGAGCCTTTGCCTGGAGCTCGGCCTGGAGACTTTCCATGGTTCTGTCCTCAGGGATTCCGAGTGCCGTCCTCGCTGCAGGGGTAAGATCAATGCTCTGCTCCGCATCGATATAGAGAGCTGACTGGATGTCGAAAACATAGATGAGTCCCTGCTCCTTTGCTATGGTGCGGACTGTCTCCTGAGCCTTCTGGTAGATAGGAGCCATCAGCTGCTGCTGGAGCTGCTGGAGTTCAGCCTGTGCAGACTGCTCGAATTCCTGGATTCTCTGCTGCATGTCAGAAAGTTCCTTCTCCTTGCTCTGGAGTATCGAAGGGGTCCATGTAGCTTTCTTCTGTTCATACTGCTGGTACTTGGTCTGGAACTCCTCGATCATGCTCTGATAGGTCTCCTGAGTTTCCTGACCTGCTGCATCCGACTTGGTGCGGGCCTCATCCATTTCAGGCATCAACTGTACGAGTTCACTGAAGTTGACATGCCCGAACTTGAGAGTCTGAGCTGAAAGAGCCGAGCATACGAGGGCTGCAGCTGCAAGCAAACATACTTTTTTCATATTGTTTCGATTTTGATTGTTTTCCTTGTTGTTCAAACTTCCTGCCGTTTCATCCTAGAACTGCTGTCCTATGACGAAATGGAACTGGCTGCCGCCATTGGTCTTGTCGTCGAAACCGTATCCCCAGTCCACTCCGAGAAGGCCTATCATAGGGAGGAAGACCCTGACGCCGACACCTGCGGAGCGCTTGATCTGGAAAGGATTGAAGTCTTTCACATCCGACCAGCAGTTACCTCCTTCAAGGAAGGCGAGCACGAAAATCGTCGACTGAGGCTGGAGGACTACAGGATAGCGCAGTTCGACGGTAAACTTGTCATATATGTAACCTGCATAGGCCTGGGTACCGTTGTCGGTGTATATGGTCTTTGTGAGCGAATAGTTCTCGTAACCGCGGAGGGATATCACGTCAGCTCCGTAGGTATTGTAACCGGACATACCGTCACCACCGACTATGAAGCCCTCGAAAGGAGAATATCCCCATCTCTTGTTGTAACGTCCGAGGTATCCGAACTGGACTCCCGCCCTGAGTACGAGGTCTCCAACAAGCTTGGTGTAGATGTCACCCTTGAAGGTCCACTTGTGGTACTCTATCCATTTATATCGGGTGTCTGAAGACTGCTTGCTGTAGTCAATCTCATTCCACTTGCGTATTGCAGGTTTGCCGTTCTCGTCAAGGCTGCCCCAGTCCTTCTTCCTGAGCAGGGAGTAAGGAGGAGTCAGCTGCAGGGAGAGGGAGAAGTCCGAACCCTGGCGCGGATAGATCTGCTGGTCGGTGGAATTCCTCTGAAGGCTGATCTGATAGTTGAGGTTGTGGGAAATTCCCGTATTGAACATGAAATAGTAATTCCAGTTCTGCAGCTTATAGGTCTGCCAGCTGAGCTGGTTGTAAAGCACGAAGTAGTTGTCCGGCCATTTGAGGCGTGTTCCTATGCCCGCCGCAAATCCGTACACCTCCATGAACTCGTCATTGTTCTTGATACCGAGATAGAGATAGGAGTTGGTCTGACGGGTATAGTAAGCGGAAAGGTTGAGCGAGGTTGGCTTCTTTCCGAAGAGCCAAGGCTCCATGAAGTTCGCCGAGAGGCTTGTATAATATGTACCGTTGGTCTGGAACCTGAAAGAGAGGTTCTGGGCGTCGCCAAGCGGTACCGGTCTCCATGCCGTCTTGTCGAAGAACCTGCGGGTGGAGAAATTGTTGAAGCTGACTCCGACGGTCGCCACAAAGGTGTTGGCTCCCCATCCTCCGGAAAGTTCGAGCTGGCTGGAAGGTTTCTCCGTGACGTTATATACAATATCGACGGTATTGTTGAGCGGATTCGGAAGTATGGAATATCCCTTGGCCGGATCTGCAATGGACTCAGGGTCGAACTGTCCCATCGAAGCGATTTCACGTATGGACCTTTCGAACTCGGTCTGGCTAAAAAGATAGCCCGGACGGGTAAATACCTGACGGCGCACCACCCTTTCGTTGGTAAGGTCATTTCCGTTGATTATGATGTTGTTGATAGTCGCAGGCTTGCCCTCGACTATGCGCATCTCGACATCCACGGAATCACCCTCGATGTTGAGTTCGACGGGCTGGATATTGAAGAAAAGGTAACCGTTGTCCCTGTAGAGCTTGGAGATGTCGTATTCGTTCTGCTTTCCTCCGCCGTAGAGACGCTTCTCCATGGTCACGACGTCATATACGTCTCCCTTCTTGATGTTGAGTATGCCGCTGAGGTCATCGGAGGAGTAAACCGAGTTTCCTGTCCAGGTGATGTCCCTGAAATAGTATTGCTTTCCCTCGTCGAAGGTGAAGTCTATCTGAAGACGGTTCGGCTGGGAAGTCGAATCCTTCGGAGGAAGCAGGTACATCGTATCCTTGACTATCCTCGCATCGCGGAATCCGGACTCGTTGAACTTGCTGATGAGGTTCTTCTTGTCGTTCGGGTATTCCTTTTCGTTGAACTTCTTGGAACTGAAGAAGCTGACGAGCCTTCTGTCCTTGGTCTTCTTCATCGCCATCGCGAGCTTCACGTCCTTGACGTGTTCGTTGCCGGTGAAGGTGATGGTGCGGACCTTGATCTTCTCGCCGCGGTCCACCGCAAAATTGACCCTGATTGCACCGTTGATGACTGTATCAACCTTGGTCTGGACCGTCACCTTGGTATTCTGGAAGCCCTTTTCCTTATAGAACCTCGTTATGATGTCGGAAGCGGTCTTCGCCACATATTCGGAATACTCTCCTCCCCTGCGGAGACTGAGCCTTTCGTTGAGGTCCTTCTGCTCTCCGCTCTTGACTCCGGAGAAGGTCCACCTGGAGACTCTCGGACGTTCCTTGATCCTGATTCTGAAATATGCTGAATCCCTGTTCTCCGAAAGGCCGTCGATGCTTATCTCCACATCCTCGAAATACCTCTGCAGCCAGAGCCTCTGGACAATCTGGGAGATATCTTCACCAGGAACCGTAACCTCGTTTCCGACCATAAGACCGGTCTGCTGAATTATCTGCTGGTCGCTGAAATAATTGTTTCCCTCGACAGTGACTCTGCCGACCTTGTATTTCTTCGGGTTGTTGTAATCCACGACAACTCCCTGAGCCATTGCCGAAAAGGACAGGATCAGGAAGAGAACGGAAGCAACGACTCTGTTAATCATTCGCACGTTCACTAGGGTTTAAGTCTGCAAATATAAACAATTATTTCACTTTTCCGTATCTGCGCTCCCTGCGGGCAAAATCCTCGAGAGCCGCGCGGAACTGGGGCTTGCGGAAATCCGGCCAGAGAGTATCGGTAAAGTAGAACTCGGAATATGCGCCCTGCCAGAGCAGATAATTGCTCAACCTGAGCTCGCCGGAAGTGCGTATGATGAGGTCCGGATCAGGGATTCCCGCAGTGACGAGATAGTTTCCGAAATCCTCCGTGTCCATGGTCCCGAGCGACTCGCGCCTCTCAGGATGGTCCGCAATTTCGAGCGCCAGCTTCTGCGCCGCCTGGAGTATGTCCCAGCGGCCGCTGTAACTGAGGAAGATGATGAGGGTCATCACCGAATTGCCCGCCGTCATTTCCATGCACCCGTCTATGGCCGCATTCAGCGCCGCTCCAAGACGGGCCCTGTTGCCCAGGACCACCATACGGACACCATTCTTCATAAAGGTGTCGATTTCATTTTCTATGCACTTGGCCATCAGTTCCATAAGTGTAGAAACCTCGGTGTCGGGACGGTTCCAGTTCTCCTCCGAGAAGGCATATACCGACAGGTACTTCACACCGGCCTCGACAGCCGCCTCGGTGCATGCCCTGACGCTTTCGACGCCCTCAAAATGTCCCATCACGCGTTCCTGCCCCCTTTCGCGGGCCCACCGTCCGTTGCCGTCCATTATTATCGACACATGGACAGGCACCTTGCTTGAGCTTGTTATGTCATTCATTTCCGTTTCTGATATCCTCACCCCAATAGAGTTTGCTGGTGAGAGCCTTGATGAAGTTGGAATTATTGAGCCGGACCCGGTTTAGCGAAAACTGTGCCATCTTCACCTCCAGGCGGCTGTCCGCAGGAACGTCAAGAGTCCTGTTGTCCATGGTGAAGACCACCTTCCTGTCCCGGGACCTGAAAGAGATGGAAATCTCCGAACTGTCCGGAACCACGAGAGGACGCACGTTCAGGTTATGCGGAGAAATAGGCGAAACTATGAGCACTCGCGATTCGGGAAGGACTATCGGACCGCCTACACTGAGCGAGTATGCCGTCGACCCGGAACTCGTCGCGACGAGCAGTCCGTCCGCCCAGTAGGTCGGCAGGGGCACCGAGTTTATGGACACGTCCACGCCCAGCATCGCCGCTCCGGAACGATGGACCGTCATCTCATTGAGTGCATATGGAAAGGACGCGGGGCCGTTTGCGGAGGCTTCGAGCCCGCTGACGCGGAGCATGGTGCGTTTCTCCACCGAGTACTCTCCCCTTGCAAGGGCCTCGGCGACGGCCTCGGGCACATTCTCGGACAGGAAACCCAGACGTCCAAGGTTGACCCCCAGAACCGGAATTCCGCTGTCTCCGACTATGGTAGACGAGGACAGGAAAGTCCCATCGCCCCCGACGGCAAGGAGCATCTGGGTATCCGGAGGCAGTCCGGTACGCGAATCCCAGACGTACAGCCTGTGACCGCCACGCTCGAGCGCCGCCGAAAGCTCCGCCAGACGCGGGTCAGCCTCGAGGCTCCTCTTTCTTGTATATATGGTTATGTTCATATCGAAATCGGACAAAGGTAATCACAAATCCGTAAATATTGACTACTTTTGCCGCCGATAGAACGAACCTGAAAATGACAAAATTAAGCGTCAACATCAACAAGATCGCCACCATCAGGAACGCCCGCGGCGGAAATATGCCGGACGTGACCAAGGCGGCGCTGGACATCGAGTCCTTCGGAGCGGAAGGAATAACAGTACATCCGCGTCCGGACGAAAGACACATAAGATACTCCGACGTACGGGAGATCCGCCCTCTCGTAAAGACAGAATTCAACATTGAAGGCAACCCCATACCTTCATTCATCGAACTGGTAAACGAGGTCAGGCCGGACCAGGTCACTCTCGTGCCGGACGCCCACGACGCAATCACATCGAATGCCGGATGGGACACGCTCGCCAACCGCGGATTCCTCACCGAAGTCTGCAGTGAATTCAAGTCGAAGGGCATACGCGTATCCATATTCATAGATCCCGCCCCGGGAATTGCCGAAGGAGCCGCAGCCTGCGGAGCCGACCGCGTGGAACTCTACACGGAGGCCTATGCATCCGGATACCTGAAAGACAGGGAAGCGGCCATAGCTCCCTATGTCGCAGCCGCAGAGGAAGCGAGGAAATGCGGTCTGGGCCTCAACGCCGGCCATGACCTCAGCCTGGTCAACCTCAACTATTTCATAAGGAGGATTCCATGGTGCGACGAGGTATCCATAGGTCACGCCCTGATATGCGACGCCCTATACCTCGGACTTGAAAGGACAGTCGGGGAATATCTCAGGCAAATCAAGCTATGAGGCCCCGAAAGTGGATAATGAAAGATTTTTCCTATATTTGCGTCATTGCAGTCTTATGCACGAAAGCATTCCCGACAATAACAAAGTAACACAATAGAAATGAAACACGCACCACTCATCCTCAGCATCGTCTCTCTCGTCGTTGCTGTGACTCTCGGAGTCCTCGCACTCACCCTCAAACCTAAGCAGGCAGAAACCGCGCAGACTGAAAGTCCCGCCACCCTCACAGAAGGCGTCATCGCCTATGTACAGCTCGACAAGATAATCGAGCAGTATGACATGGCCAATGACCTCAGGGCAGTTGTCGAGACCAAGGTGGGCAACATCCAGGCCGAGATCAACCGCAGAGGCAAGAAGCTTGAGAACGACGTGACCGCATACCAGGACAAGGTGAACAAGGGCCTTATGACCCGTTCTGTAGCCGAGGCCCAGTACGCAAAGCTCCAGCAGCAGGAGCAGGATTTCAACAACTACGCAAACAAGAAGCAGGCTGAGATCAACGAAGAGCAGATGGTGATGATGAACCAGATCAGCGACGCCATCAAGACCTATATCGACGCCTATAATGCCGAGAAGCAGTATGCAATGATACTCTGCAACCAGGCAGGCGTTCCTGTGCTTACCGGCGACCTGTCCCTCGACATCACCCAGGAGGTTCTCGACGGACTCAATGCCGAATATGTAAAGTCGAAGAACTCCAAATCAGCTGAATAATTGAAGATTGCGATACTGTCCTGCTTCTATCCCTACAGAGGAGGGATAGCCCAGTTCAATACCTGCCTTTTCAACGAACTGGGCAAGGCCCACGATGTCAAGGCATTCAACTTCAAGAGACAGTATCCGGACTTCCTTTTTCCCGGAAAGACGCAGTACGTGAGTGCTGACGATATGGCCGTACCGATAGAGAGCATCTCCCTGTTGGATACGGCCAATCCGTTTTCATACATAAGCACTGCCCGGGCCATACGCGAATGGGATCCAGACGTTCTTATAGTCAGATACTGGATGTCATATTTCGCACCGTCACTGGGATATGTCACCAGACATATGTCCGACAGGTGCAAGGTGATATCCATACTCGACAATGTCATTCCCCACGAACCGCATTTTTTCGACAGACCGTTCACCAAGTATTTCCTCTCGGGAAGTGACGGGTGCATAACCCTTTGCGAGGCCGTATCCAGGGACCTGCTCGAAATCTGGCCCGAGGCCAGGTACAAGGTCATACAACATCCCCTTTACAGCCATTTCGGGACCCCTTGCGGCAGAAATGATGCCGCCTCTTCCCTCGGGATAGATCCCCGGAAGAAGACCCTCCTGTTCTTCGGTCTCATCAGGGAATACAAGGGACTGGACATACTTCTGAAGGCATTCGGAGAACTCGGCCCTGACTACCAGCTCGTGATTGCAGGAGAGCCCTACGGTTCCTTCGCCCCATATCAGGAAATCATAGATGCATCCACGGCAAAGGACAGGATACACGTCTTCCCAAAATTCATCAGGGACAACGAGGTTTCCCGCTTCTTCTCGGTCGCGGACGCCGTGGTACTCCCGTACAGGAGTGCAACCCAGAGCGGCATCAGTTCGGTGTCATACCACTTCGAGGTTCCTGTCATAGTGACAGCGGTAGGCGGGCTCAAGGAGACAATTGGAGACCGTGGCACGGGTCTTGTCGCAGAAGAGTGCTCGCCTGAAGCAATAAAGGCCGAGATAGAGCGCTTTTTCTCGGATCCCATGCTTCGGGAGTCCTGCATAGAGAACATCAGGAAAGAAAAGACAAGGCTTTCCTGGGGGAATTTCTGCAGAAAGCTGACAGATTTCATAAAAGAACTCTAAACTTATGGGAAAAAGAACCTTACTGGCAGCAATACTCTCAGTCTTCACCTACATCGGTGTGGCTGGACAGGATTATGTACCCGTACCTGTGACAGTTTCGAAGGAAAAAGTGAAACTTGACGGGAAGGTATACTATTCCCACGTCGTCCTGGAGCGACAGACCCTGTATGGAATAAGCAAGGCTTACAATGTCACTATCGAAGACCTCTACAGGGCCAATGAAAGCATAGGTCTCAGAGAAAACGGGCTTAAGAAGAACTCCATCATCCTCATCCCTTTCAAGAACGAAGCGAAGCCAGCCGAGAGGAAGAACAACAGGAGGAGGGAAGCCGAGGCGGTAAAGGACAGCATCGAGCAGCATCAGACGGTCAGGAAAGACTACATCGAGGAATTCGGGGAAGTCGATGTCCAGACAGAAGAGGCAGAACCCCAGCCTGCAGCTGAAATCCCGGCAGACAGTCTGGCTGCAGCAACGCCTGAAATGCCGGAACCGCGCAGCGAGGTGAATATGATACTGATGCTCCCCCTCAAGGCAGCAAGCGGAAGGGGAACCAGCGGTTATATGGACTTCTACAGCGGAGCCATCCTTGCCGCCCGCGCCAAGGGACTTCAGGGAATAAACGTGAACCTAAGCGTCTTCGACGTGGCGGAAGCTTTGCCTGAGCTCGACGAGGATCTCCTGCGGAAAACAGATGTGGTGATAGGTCCGGTATTCTACGACAATCTCAAGGCACTTCTGGACAAGATTCCGGAAAGCACGGCAGTGGTTTCTCCAATGGACCCGAAAACTGAAAGTCTCGCCAGGAACCACAAAAACCTCATTCAGGCTCATGGAAGCAACGAAATGCAGTATGCCGGGATTGCCGACTGGATAGCTTCCGACATGGGCGAGGGCGAAAAGCTGCTCATCATCTACGAAAGCGGAAAGGACAACGACATCGAATCCGTGGAAAGACTTCTGGAAGAAAGGAAAGTCAACAGCGGAAAGATTTCCTACAACATACTCGAGGGAAGGAGCATAGACACAGCCATAAAGGCGAGGCTGGAGGCCGGTATGACCAACAGGGTGCTCATCGTATCCGATAGCGAGGCATTCGTCAACGACGCAATAAGGAATCTTGCCCTTCTCACCCTCGAAAGTTCCGGCGGTTACGACATCGCGCTCTACGGTCCTTCCAAGATAAGGTCATACGAAACCATAGAGGCGGAGAACCTGCACAAGACAAAACTCCATCTGGCAATGTCATACAATGTCAATTATGACGACCCGAGGGTAATGGATTTCCTGATGAAATACCGTGCAGTATGCAGGACTGAACCGTCTGCATTCGCTTATCAGGGCTACGACCTCTGCTATTTCTTCATCAGCATGGTGGCAAAATACGGCGACAATTGGACGAAATGGTTCTGCGAAGAATCCGCATCCATGCTCCAGGCCAACTTCAAATTCAATAGGATTGATGAGGGAAGCAATGCCGGATTTGTCAACGGCGGGCTCAGACGCATCGTCTACGACGACGACTACACTGTGGATGTCCTCAATTGATGCCGAGAAGCTCACGGGCATTGGCAACGGCAGCATCCGTAAGCACTGAACCGCTCAACATTCTCGCAAGTTCAAGGACTCTCCGCTCCTCGGAGAGTTTTTCTATTCTGGAGACAGTCCTTCCGTCAGATTCGACGGACTTTGTCACGAGATAATGGGCCTTCCCCTTGGCAGCGACCTGCGGCAGGTGGGTGATTGCGAAAACCTGCATAGTGCTGCCCATAGAGCATATCATAGAGCCCATCTTGTCAGCCACGCTTCCGGAAACGCCAGTATCTATCTCGTCGAATATCATTACAGGCATATTGCAGTAGCGGGCCATGAGATCCTTGAGAGAGAGCATTATCCTTGAAAGTTCACCTCCGGAAGCACAACGGGCAATGTCCACTCTGTTGCGGCCTGTGGCCGAGAAAGTGAAAGATACCGAATCGGAGCCGGAAGGGCCCGCAGCTTGCTCTTCAAGAACCACAGCAAAATCTGCAAGAGGCATCTCGAGGGAGCGGATGCTGTTTCTAATCTCATCGGAGAAGCGAAGCGCAGCGGCAACGCGGACCTCATGAAGAGACTCTGCGGCGCGGGAGAGTTCTGCGGCAGCCTTTTCCTTCTCCTTCTCCATATCCGCAATCCTGTCCCTGAGTTCAGAGCTGTCCGACAGCAAAGAGGACAGGGAATCACGATAGGCTATAAGTTCAGCGACTGTAGCAACGCCGTATTTCTTGAGGAGGGAATAAAGCAGCGAAAGCCTGTCATCAACAAACTGAAGCCTCTCTTCCGACACGTCAAGTCCTTCATTGAGAGTTTCCACGTCAGACATCACATCCTCGACTTCATAGCGCACGGACTCGAGCCTTTCGGCAAGGGCTGCCGACGAAGGTATGTAGGCAGAAAGTCGCTCCAGCCTCTTCTGGATTTCCTTGAGGGAGTTGGCAATGGACATTTCCACATCCGATGAACTCATATCCGAGAGGCTCAGGCATTCGCAAAGGAGACTCTTGATTTCCTCTGCATTCGCAAGTTTCTTCTGCTCCTCCTCCAGTTCCTCGAGTTCACCGTCCTTGAGAGCAGCTTCCTCCAGCCGCTTGAGCTGGGCTTCGTTGAAATCCCTGTCCCTCTCTGCCGAAGCCAACTGTTCCTGAAGGGCTTTCAGAACAGCCCCGGTCTCCTCGAGACGCTTCCACGCAGCAGCGCAGGCATCGAGCTGTTCCCTGTCTCCTGCATAGCGGTCAAGTATGGAAAGCTGATAGCGACGGTCAGAAAGCAGCATTGTCTGATGCTGCGAATGTATGTCCACAAGTCTTGCGGCAAGTTGGGAAAGGGTCTGTACCGAAACTGGAATGTCGTTTACAAAGGCACGGGAACGCCCGTTCCTTGAGACCATCCTGCGGACAGTGATATTGCCTTCATCCCAATCGAGCTCGTTCTCCTCGAATACGGTCTTCAGGGCTTCGTCCCCAGGGTCTGAGGAGAACTGGGCCTCGACTATGCATCTGTCGGCACCTTCCGCAATAGCCGACACATCCGAGCGGCCTCCGAGCAGAAGGTTCAGGGCTCCAAGCAGAATGGACTTTCCGGCTCCAGTCTGGCCGGTTATGATGACAAGACCCTCCGGAAATTCGATGTCCAGAGAGTCTATGAGCACATAATTCCTGACCTGAAGCCTGGAAAGCATCTTCTATTCCTCCTCCTTCTTTGCCTGACGATAATAGATTTCGCCTTCCTCGAACTCGGAAATCGCCACGAGGGACGGCTTCGGCTGACGCTCGTAGTACTTCGAAATCTCTATCTGCTCACGGTTCTCATATACTTCTTCCATCGTATCCCTCTCGTTCCTGAAGTCGTTCAGTTTTTCGTTGAGCTCCTTCTTCTCGTCCAGGGCAATCTGATTCGCCCTCTTTGCGAGTATCACAACAGTTTCATAAATGTTTCCTGTAGGAGCCGCGAAATCCACGAGGTCGCGGGTAATGGTGTTGGTAGGTATTTTTGTTGCCATAGTCTTTTGTTTTCTTCCAATATGATATACCCCCTCAAAACTGAGAGGGTTTCAAAAAATTTTATTCCGATTCTTTCGATTTTTCCGAGGCTCCCGCCTTCTCGAGTTTCTTTCTTTCCTTGGCGAAGGATTTCTCCCTCGTATCGTTCACCTCGCCGGTGTAACGTCCAAGAGCCTTCTGCGCCCTCTGGTAAAGTACGTCAAGTTCCTTCCTGTACTTGGATTCCGGCATCTCACCCACGAAATTAAGGTAGTCGTCGGAGAAGACCAGATATCTTTCCTTCTGCTTCTGAGGCACGCTTAGCTTTGCATATTTGTATGAGGACATAGCAGTGTAGTACAGTATGTCTTCGCGGTATATATTTTCCGCATTGTCCTTCAGAACATTGACAAGAGCCACCCTGGAAGCGAGATAATCCTCCATCCTGTAGTAGAGTTTCGCTCCCTCGAAAGCCTTGGTGTCGAGACGCCAGTGAAGGTCCTTGATCATTGCCTCGCAATCCTCCAGATGGGGAGTCTCGGGATATTCCCTCAGGTACAGACCGATTTCGCTGAGAGCCCTGTTCGTAGGGCTCTGATCGAGCTCATACCTCAGAGTCTGCTTGTACAGACAGTCTATCCTGAGGTAGCGTGCATCGGATGCGAAAGGACTCCTCGGATAATTGGTCACGAACTTCTCGAAATTCGTCTCCGCAGTATAGAAATCCTTGAACTTGTAGTTGCTTAGTCCCCAGTAGTACAACACCGTGTCATCCTTTTCGGTTCCGTTGGTCTGTACGGAAAGGGATTCAAAGAGCTGGGCGGCCTTGTTGTACTTGCCCGCTTCGAACATCTGGAATGCAGCCGCGTACTTGGCATCCACATCCGAGCTTTGAAGCATCATTTCAAACTGGGACTTGCAGGAAACAGTCGCGCATACCAGGGAGAGCGCCACGAGTATTGATCTTGCTTTCATATAGAATTATGACCTAGAAATTTGCAAAATAATGTCCGAACTTCCTGTAGCACCACCCGAGAAGATTCTCCGGAAGTATTGCGCAAATCGGACGGAAGATATGGTTAAGAACGCCTGGCATGGTCCCCTTGCGGCGCTTGAACGTGGCCTTGATTGCCGCATCGACCGCCTTCTGAGGCCTGATCATCACGGCCAGCCCCCTGGCTATGGCCCTGAGATTCGGCGGCAGAGGGATGAGAGGGGTATCGACTGCGCCGAAATATGCATTCGTGACGCTTACGCCCGTACCCCTGCACTCTATTCTCAGCGAACGGGAATAATCCTTTACAAAACGCTTTGTGCTGGAGTACATTCCAAGACAAGGCCATGGCATCCATGCAGCCAGCGACGAGATGTTGAGCACGTAGCCGTTATGCCTCAGCTTCATTTCCGGAACATACTCGCGGCAGAGGAGCAAAGGCGTCGTGCAATGCACCTGCATCATATTCTTGAGTCTCACGGGGGAGGTTTCCGCTATTCCGGTTGCATAGAGCATACCCGCATTGTTGACCAGAACCTCGACCACTGCACCGGCCTCGTCGGTCTTCCTTTTTATGGTCTCTGCAGCTTCCATCAGGGAAAGGTCCTGAACTATGCTCAGCATCCTGAAGTCCGACGCATACCCGCCGCGCCAGTCTGTCAGCGAGTTTACCAGAGCTTTGACCGAATCTTCCAGAAGACGCAGATTCCCTTCAGACAGGTCCACAGCCACAATATTGTAGCCCATCAACGCAAGCTGCTCGCAGTAGAGACGCCCCATCCCGCCAGCTGCTCCCGTCACAAGGGCGAAATTTTCAAATCTTCTGAAATTCTTCTCAGTTACCTTAATCATTTTCCGAATTCCTTGCTATCGAAGCCGTAAATATCTGCGAACGCTCATATCCGTCTCTCGGAGCCTGCCACATCGCTGCGAAGACCAGAGTGCCGATGACGCCGACGATGATGAAACTTATGAACACCCAGGTCCATCCTAAATTGTCAGCTATGAGACCGACGGTAATGGCGGAAATCGCAGAACCGATATATCCGAGTACGCCTGTGAGTCCGTTCGCCGTTGCCGAGGCCTCCTTGGTAGCCTGATTCGCAGCTCCGATTCCTATCAGGGCCTGAGGGCCGTAGATACAGAAACCGCTGAGTGCGAGTATCACCGTGGAGATGACAGGGCCAAGTCCCGGGCACAAAGCGAAAACACCGAGGAAGACGACAGCCCCAATCATGGAGACGACGCACATCCTGTGGGCCTTTCCCTTGAAAATATGGTCGGTCGCCCAACCGGCAAAAATCGTTCCGACTATTGCGGTGAGTTCGAAGAGTGCAACGGACCAGGATGCGCTCTTTATGTCCATATGCCGGTCTTCCGTCAGGAACTTTGGTCCCCAGTCCAGCACACCCATCCTCAGCACGTAGACGAAAATATTGGCAATGGAATAGAGCCATACCCACTTGTTCCTGAACACCATGTGGCTGAGGAAAGCCTTGTGGGCGCCCTTCACTCCCCTGGTGGCATCCTTTCCGGTGCCAGTACCCTCGAGTTCGGGGAGTCCAACCTTGGTCGGGTCATCCTTGAGGGCAAGAAGCGCCAGAACAGCAGCTGCAAGAGCGACACAGCCCGGGATGAGAAAACACCATTTCCATGCTCCGTAATGGGAGGCATAGGACATCACCTTCATAGTCTGAAGCTCCGGATCCATTGCATCCCAGCCTTTTATCGAAGCGGACAGATTGGCGGCAATCCTTGCCACTACGCTGCTGTCACCACTCATATCCGCACCCATATTGGTCATTATGAGGCCGCATATTACAACCGCGGAGAACGCTCCTATGGAGTGGGATGTATTCCATATGGACATCTTCGTCGCAAGCTCGGACGGATGAATCCAGTGAGGAAGCATCCTCGCGCAAGGCGGATAGCCGAAGCCCTGGAAGTACTGGTTCAGAATGATAGTGACGCCCATTACCAGCACGAGCATATTCACAAACTGGGGTCCCTCGTGGACTCCGGTAATGAGGTAGCTCAAATCTACGCCGAAGCCGAAACAGAAGTTGGACAGTGCGCAGAGAACCAGACCGAGGGCCATCATCGCCTTGGTGCTTATCTTCTCCACTATGAATCCGTTAGCAAAGCGCGCAAAGCCGTAGACGAGGGAGCCTATCGCTATCACTACACCGAAACTGGTGTTAGTTATTCCGTACTCGGCCGTCAGGCCTGGCATTGCGATGGAGAAATTCTTGCGAACGAAATAATAAATGGCATATACGAACATGGACACGACAATCGTGTACCACTGCCATTTGAGAAAACGTTTCTTGGTTGCTGTATCCATAACAGAGTGAGTGTGGAAACTGCAAATATAGCGATAAATCCCGTTTGTCGCTATTGTCTTACCGCACGTTTTCTCGTCGGGCGCACCACTATCTGAATATCAATGCCTTCGACTGTATATCCTCTGAATTTCTTGCGGCCCAGATGCTGGTGGACAAGGTCCATAAGTTCCCCGTCCAGCACATCCCTGTAGGTATTGTTCTCGCAGTCATAGAGATGGGCGTGACGGAAAGTGTTGACGTCGAAGTACATCTTGTTGTTGGAACTCATCCTGTGATGATAGATGCCGAGCAGGGCGAGCTGCGAGAGTATGTTGTAAACCGAGGCTACTGTAACGGACACTTCAGACTCACGTCCGATTTCCTCCACGACCATGTCCGCGCTGGCGTGTCCGAGCCTCATCATGGCTTCGTGCACCGCCAGGCGCTGGGGCGTCGCCTTGAGTCCGTGCCTGCGGAGCAGGTTGCGGAATTCCTTGTGTCCTGCCTGTTTCTGCTGGTTCATTTCGCAAATATGGGCTTAATTTTGAAAATATCAAAATTGTGAGTGTCCGGATGCATATTTTCAGTCGGAAAGCCTGCAGATCAGGGTCGCCGGTGTCGCATCCACGACAGTGACATCCACATAGTCGCCCGGCTTATGTACCCTGTCTGGCCATACGCACATCATATAGTTGCCGGCGCGTCCGCAAAGTTCCGAGTCGGTCTTCTTCGAGGGACCTTCGACCAGGACGCGGTGGGTTCTGCCTATCTGCTCACGGTAATTGAGCGCCCCCATACGGTTCTGCAGCTCAATGATTTCGTTGAGACGCCTGGTCTTGACCTCAGGGGGCACGTCGTCCGGATATTTCCTGGATGCAAGCGTCCCCGGCCTCTCCGAATACTGGAACATGAACGCAGCGTCGAAACGGACCTGTTCGAAGAGACTGAGGGTATCGAGATGGTCCTGTTCCGTCTCTCCTGAGAATCCGGCGATGACGTCCGTGGTCAGTCCGCAATCCGGGAGTATCTCCCTTATCCTCGCAACCCTTTCAAGATACCAGGCCCTGGTATATTTGCGGCGCATCTTCTCGAGCATCGCATCGCTGCCGGACTGGACCGGAAAATGGATATGGCGGCAAATGTTCGGATTGTCCCTCATCGCAAACAGGACATCGTCGCTGATATCTGAAGGATAGGATGTGGAGAAACGGATCCTGAGTTCGGGGCTGATTCGCGCCACCATCTTCAGGAGTGCGGCGAAATCCACCGTTTCAGCGTTGCGGTCCCCACAATCCGCAGGAGCGGTCCATCTGTACGAGTCCACATTCTGGCCGAGCAGAGTCACCTCCCTATACCCCGACGCGAAGACCTCTTCAGCCTCGCGCACTATCGTATAGGGATCGCGGCTCCTCTCCACGCCCCTGGTGTAAGGCACAACGCAGTAAGAGCAGCAGTTGTTGCATCCGCGCATTATCGAAATGTATGCGCTTACGCCATTTCGGTCCATTCTGACAGGGACTATGTCGTCGTAGGTTTCAGTCCTTGAAAGAAGCACGTCTATCTGAGGGGCATCAGGAGATACGGCCTCGACCATTGCCGGCAGCCGCCTGTAGCTGTCGGGACCCGCTACAAGGTCGACGATGCGTCCGTCAAGAAGCTTGTCCTTCAGACGTTCCGCCATGCACCCGACTATGCCTATGACCACTCCCGGACGTTTGCGCTTCTGGAGACGGAATACGTCTATCCTGCCCCAGACCCTCTGTTCCGCATTCTCCCTGATGGAACAGGTGTTGGCGAGTATCAGGTCGGCCTCTTCAATGGATTCCGTCCTCCCATAGCCCGCCTTCTCCATTATGGAAAGTATGACTTCGCTGTCGTTGACGTTCATCTGACAGCCGTATGTCTCGATGTATATCTTCTTCATGGTGCCGTGTGCCCCATTCCTTAAGGGGGATGGCAAAGATATGACATTTCATACAAATTTTACGTACCTTTGCGTGTTATGAAAGCATTAGGAAGAATAGTCACAGTCGCAGCGACACTTGCTGTCCTGTTTGCAGGCACCGCTTGCAACAAAATCAATGAGATATGCGTAACTTCCTACAGGATACGCAGCATTGAGCCCAAAGGGCTCCGCTCCGTGGACGCAAGTTTCGACCTCGGCATACACAACCCTACACTCCAGTTCTCGCTTCAGAACAACAAGGCCGTCATCTACCACCTCGGCACAGAGATTGGCACGGTTGTAGCTGATGACATCACCGTCGAAGCAAGAACTGATGCCGTGTATCCGATGCACGGCAACCTTACTCTTGCGGACGGGGTTGGCATCTACAGGATTCTGACCTTGTACCGCAACTTCAGGGAAGAAGACTATTCGCTCGACATAGACACGGACATAAGACTCAAGGGCGGGGCCGTGTTCAAAATCAGAAAAAGGGACATCCCGCTCACCGAGTTCGTAAAGGATTGAACCGATGAAAAAGACGATTGCCATACTCGCCGCAATGGCGGCGCTCCTGACGACAGGTAACAGGGCATCTGCCCAGACAAGATATGAGACGGTCGACACCGTAGTGTACCACATGGCGGCAGGAGCCGATTCCACCCTCTACGGCAAGGACATCTTTTCCCTTATGCCTTCCGCATCCAAGGGAGACGCAGCCAGCGTGAACATCAGCCAGTCTCCTGAAATCATGGCCGCGATGGAGGCTCACATAAGATCCAACTCCAACCGCACCATCAAGGGTTACAGAGTCAGGATTTATTTCGACAACAAGCAGAATTCCAGAAACGCCTCGCTTGCGGCATACAACAGCTTCAGAGCGAACCACAAGAATATTCCCGCATACAGAATATATGTAAACCCATACTTCAAGGTAACTGTCGGGGACTTCAGGACCAAGTCGGAGGCCATGCAGTTCCTTGCCACAATCAAGGGAGAGTACCCTGCAGCCTTCGTGGTCAAGGAGAACATCAGTTTCCCATCAGTGGACAAGAGCAACGCTGTGGTGGCGGACACTTTGAGAATAGTCAGACAAATCAAGGAATAGGAAAATGGCAAAGCAAGCTCTCGGACTTGAACTGAAACAGCAGCAGAAGCTTTCGCCGCTTCAGATTCAGACGATAAAACTCATTGAACTGCCCGTCCAGGAACTGGAACAGAGAATCAGGAAGGAATTGGAGGAGAATCCTGTCCTGGATGAGGACAATGCGCCTAGGGACGAGTCCAAGGAGGAGGAAGAGCAGCCCAAGGACATCTCCATAGACGAATACAAGGAAATTGACGACATCCCCTCATACAAACTGAAGGTCAATAATTTCGGCAAGGACGAAAGGCCGCAGTATAATACCTTTTCCGTAAGGGAGAGTTTCTCCCAGAGCCTTCGTGACCAGCTCGGATTCCGGGATGTCACAGACCACCAGCGCCAGGTGGCCGAATTCCTCATAGGCAGCCTCGACGAGGACGGGTACCTCCGCAGGTCCATAGACAGTCTCGTGGACGACATGGCTTTCCGTGCCGGGATAGACACGGACGAAGACGAGGTTCTCCAGATGCTGAAGCTGATACAGGAATTCGAACCTACGGGCGTGGGGGCCCGTTCGCTGCAGGAGTGCCTTTCTCTCCAGCTTGCGGCCAAGTCCCCTACCCCTGAGAACCTCCTCGCAAAGAGGATAGTGGACGAATACTTTCAGGAATTTTCCAACCGCCATTTCCAGAAAATCATTGGCAAACTCGGAATTGGCGAGGACGAATTCAAGGATGCCCTTTCCAGAATTACCAAACTCAACCCTTCCCCGGGAGGACAGATTGACGATTCATACAACGACGAAGCCCAGCAGATCATTCCGGATTTCGTTCTGGACTACAGCAACGGGGAGATGCACCTGAGCATGCCGAGGTTCTCCATCCCGGAACTGAGAATCAACCGCAAATACGCAGACATGCTGATGGATGCCGCAGGATCCGGTTCCACAAGGGAACAACGGGAGGCTGCAACCTTCGTAAAAAGGAAAATCGACTCGGCCAAATGGTTCGTGGAGGCCATCAAACAGAGGCACAACACCCTCGAGAGCACGATGAAAGCCATACTCGAGTACCAGCACGACTATTTTGTCGACGGAGACGAGTCCTGCCTCAGGCCTATGGTATTGAAGGACATAGCGGAAAAGACAGGCTTCGACATATCGACGATATCGAGGGTCGTGAACAGCAAGTACATCGAGACTCACTTCGGCATATACCCTCTCAAGTATTTCTTCTCTGAAGGGCTTGAAAACCAGGACGGGAACGAGGTTTCCACAAGAGAGCTCAAGAAAGCCCTCAGGGAAATCGTGGAATCCGAGGATACCCGCAATCCTTTCACCGATGACCAGCTCGTCCAGGAGATGGAGAAAAGAGGATACAAGGTCGCAAGAAGGACTGTCGCCAAGTACCGCGACCTCCTCAACATCCCGAAGGCACGCCTGCGCAGAACCCTTTAGTAAGGCACGCCTGCGCTACTTCCGAGCGAAGTATTCTGTCTCCGTCGCGAAACTGTAATAGGAGCCGTCCCCCACTATGATATGGTCAAGCAGGGAGAGTCCCATGGCCTCCATTGCGGCTTTCAGCGAGCCGGTCGCCTCAAGATCGCACTTTCCCGGCATGGGATTGCCGGAAGGGTGGTTATGGAAGACTATTACCCCGGTGGCATTCTTCTCGAGACAGCGTTTGACCACTCTGGCGGCATCCACAGAGGTACTCGAGAGCCCTCCCGTGCTCAGGGCCTCACTCCCCAACACATAGTTGGAACGGTTCAGGAACAAGGCCCAGAACTCCTCGTGGTCAAGATTCCTCAATCTCGGAGACATAATAGCGTAGGCATCCTCCGCCGAACGGACGGGACGCCTGACAATTCCCGACTTTTCAACTGACCATCTTCTGGCAATCTCAAAGGCTGCACAGAGGGTTACAGCCTTGTCCGGGCCTATGCCGGGAACCCGGCAGAGTGTCTCCACGGACATTTCCGATATTCCGCCCAGCCGTCCTTCCGTTACATTCAGAAGCGACTGGGCCACTTCAAGCACATTCCTGTCCTTCATGCCTGTACGCAGCAGGACTGCTATCAGTTCACCATTGCTCAGAGCCGCAGCTCCCCTCTCCCTCAACTTTTCCCTCGGTCTCTCTCCGAGGCAATACTCTCTCATCTTCATGGTTCCGTGAAGATAGAAATAATTGGAAAAATTTTTCTTGCATTTCAGAAAAAATGAGTATTTTTGCAGTCCAAATCAACACGGTGGCTGTAGTTCAGTTGGTTAGAGCGTCAGATTGTGGTTCTGAATGTCGTGGGTTCGAGTCCCATCTGCCACCCCTCTCTTCAAGCTGACCGAAAAGAATCCGGTCAGCTTTCTTTTTTTTGGACCATATATGGACACGACAGGACTGACACGGAAGAAAAGATGCGCCGGAGCATATCTCGCGGCAGCATTTGCCGCCCTTATCTGCCTTGCTGGCATATCGGGATGCGGTAGTCACAAAAGCAGAAGAAACGTTGAAATCCAGAAGGATACGGTTTATCCACTGGGCTTTCTTACAGACACGCTGGACGTAATCGACGGAGATGTGGCTTCCGGTGAATACTTCGGTTCCCTCATGCTCAAGCTCGGGATGGAATCCAACGACGCCTATGCCCTCGTCCAGGCCTGCGAAGGAGTCTTCGATGTGAGAAAACTGCGCGCCGGGAACAACTACGAGGCATACTACACAAGGGACAGCATCCCCCGGCTACACTATATGGTCTACCATAACAACAGTCTCGACGCGACGGTGTTCCGCTGCTTCGATTCCCTGGCGGTGTGGAGAGTGACCAAGCCGATAGAAAAGGTACGCAAGAGCGTGGACGTGACCATTTCCTCCTCCCTCTGGAACGACATGGTGGCCCAGGGAGCCTCACCGCTGGTCATACTGAAACTTTCGGACATATACGCATGGACCGTCGACTTCTTCGGACTGCAGAAAGGGGACAGGTTCAGAATGATATATGACGAGATGATCTGCGAGGGCAGGGTCATAGATGTAGACACCGTATGGTTCGCGCTATGCAACCACGGGGGAGCCGAATATCCGGCCATAATGCTGAATCAGGGAGACGGGGGCAACCTGTACTGGAACGAAAAGGGCGAGAGCATGCGCAAGGCCTTTCTCAAGGCGCCGCTCAACTTCTCCAGAATCAGTTCGGGCTATTCCACCCACAGAAGACACCCGATCACAAGAAAGGTGCAACCACATCTCGCGGTTGATTATGCAGCGCCGGCCGGCACACCTGTATGGTCCATCGGTGAGGGAACGGTCATCAGCGCCGGATATCAGGGAGCAGCCGGAAATATGGTCAAGATACGGCACAACTCCACGTACACTACCGCATATCTCCATCTTTCTAGATTCGCGCAGGGGATAAAGCAGGGAGCGCATGTCCAGCAAGGCCAGGTCATAGGATACGTCGGTTCCACCGGCAGAAGCACGGGACCTCACCTTGACTTCAGGGTCTGGAAGAATGGAAGCAACATAAATCCGCTCAAACTCGAGTCTCCGCCGTCCGAACCTCTAAAGGCGGAGAATATGCCGCAACTGGACAGTCTTTACAGGCATTATATGGAAATAATGCAAGAATAAGCGGATTACTGCAAAGGGTTAATGGGGTTTTGTCAAAAATTATACGTCATTTATACTTTCAATTAATACCCCGGGAATATCTTTGCAGACAATTGAAAACAAGCAACCACAAATTTCACCATGACTAAAGCCTTCCGCACAACAATCATCAGTGCAATCATTCTTTCCGCAGGTCTCAGCGCATACGGAAAGGGCAAAGCCATCGAATCTCCTGTCGATTTCGCAAACCCGCTGGTAGGAACTCTGAGCAACCCGGCATTCTCGACAGGCAACGTGTACCCTGCAGCAGCCAGACCCTGGGGCATGAATTTCTGGACCCCTCAGACAGGAAAGAACGACGACGGTTGGATCTATTCCTACTATCTCGGCATCTCGTACAAGATGCGCGGCATCGCACAGACTCACCAGCCGAGTCCATGGATGGGCGACTACGGAAAATTCGCACTTATGCCGGTCACCAACGGAGCCGCGTTCGACCAGGATGCAAGAGCGAGCTGGTTCTCGCACAAATCAGAGATTTCCACTCCTTACTATTATGCCGTCTATCTCTCCGAGCATGACACCTATGTGGAATGCGCCCCTACGTCAAGGGCTGCGGCATTCAGGCTCAGCTATCCGGAAAGGGAGATGTCCTACCTCGTCGTGGACTGCAATTGCGATGTTTCGGAAATGAGGATAGAGGGAAGGAGGATTTACGGTACATCCCACGGCTTAGGCAGAGCCCAGAGGGGTGACATCCACAAGGATTTCATCAACTATTTCGTCATAGAATCCGACACCGACTTCGACAGCACCGCAACCGGCCTGTGCTCGGGCAAGGGCGCAGTGGTAGGCTTCAAGACCTCCCGGGGACAAAAGGTCGGGCTGAAGGTGGCCTCCTCCTTCGTCAGTTTCGAACAGGCTGAGCGCAACCTCGAAGAACTGGGCGACGGCGACGTCGACAGGATCAGGCAGGAAGGAAAGGATGAATGGAACCGTCTGATGGGCAGGGTTGCAGTAGAGGATGACAATATAGACAACCTGAGAATGTTCTATACCTGTCTGTACAGGTCCATGCTCTTTCCTCGCGACCTCGCGGAGCATATGCCTGACGGGAAACTCGTACACCGCAGCCCTTATGACGGAAAACTCCACGAGGGACACCTCTTTGTGGATACTGGATTCTGGGACACTTTCCGTTCCCTTTTCGCACTGGTGGACTGGATTTTCCCGGAGATAGCCAAGGACGTGCAGGACGGTATGGTCAACCACTATCTCGAAAGCGGCTTCCTTCCTGAATGGAGCAACCCTTGCCACCGCAACTGCATGATAGGCAACAACTCCGCATCAGTGGTAGCCGAAGCTTACCTCAAGGGTATATCAAGCAACGACAGGGACAAGCTCTGGGAGGCCCTCGTCCACGGAGCCAACGACTATCTCCACGGCACGGCCAGCGGACGCCTCGGATACAAGGAATACAACAGCCTCGGTTACGTGCCTTGCGACATAGGAATTCACGAAAACGCAGCCCGCACACTTGAATATGCACACAACGACTGGTGCATATACAAGTACGGCAAGGCTATAGGCCGCAGCGAGGAGGAACTCGCGCCTTTCGCAGAAAGAGCTTACAACTATCGCAACATCTACAGCGCCGAAGACCATCTGATGAGGGGAAGAAAGGCGGACGGGAATTTCGCCGAGAACTTCAACCCGCTCAAGTGGGGAGGCGATTTCACAGAAGGGAACAGCCTCCAGTACTCCTGGTCGGTTCTGCATGACCCGGCAGGTCTTGCCGATCTTATGGGCGGGAATGAGGCATTCGCAAGGAATATCGACGAAATCTTCGACATGCCTCCAATCTACGACGAAAGCTACTACAAGGGAGTGATTCACGAAATCCGCGAAATGGAAGTGATGAACTACGGAAACTATGCACACGGCAACCAGCCGGCACAGCATATCGCGTACCTCTACAACTGGTGCGGCCAGCCGTGGAAGTCACAGATGAGGACGCGCGAGATAATGACCCGCTTCTATTCACCTACCCCTGACGGATACTGCGGAGACGAGGACAACGGCCAGACCTCGGCCTGGTATGTATTCTCCGCGATGGGCTTCTATCCTGTATGCCCGGCAAGTTGCCAATACGCCATCGGTTCGCCTCTGTTCAAGAAGGTCACCGTAAGCGTTCCGGGCCGCAAGCCTCTTGTTATCAGCGCTGACAACAATTCCAAAGACAGGGCATATATCGAGAGCATCAGCGTGAACGGGAAGACCAGCACAAAGAATTATTTCACACACGGGCAGCTGCTCTCCGGAGGCAAGATCAAGTTCCGCATGAGCGAGGTTCCAGCAACAGGAAGGGGCACCGATCCGGAGGATGCCCCATACTCTTTCTCGCGCGAATAAGATTTCCTCTCAGGACTGACACCGGGAAATCGCCAAATTACCTAAGGAAGAGGTCGACCTTTTTAAGTCGGCCTCTTCCATTTGTTGTATGGCAGCTGGTGGAAGGATGTTGATAATTATGTGGAAAATTTTGGAAAACTATGGAAGAAAGTGGAAAATTATTGATACTTTTGCAGTCAGCGTGAAAGTATATATTGTCCAATGGTCAAGTTCATCGGCGAATACATTGTGAAAGTTGACGACAAGGGAAGGCTTATCTTCCCTGCCGCCTTCAAGAACCTTGTGCCCGCGTCGGAGGACGAGCCGCAGAGATTCGTCATCAAGAAAGACATATTCTGCGACTGTCTGGAGATGTGGACCTATGAGGAATGGATTCGCCAGTCTGAGGACGTCAAATCCAAACTGAACTTCTTCAATATAGATCACGCCAGATTCTGGCGGGAGTATATGAGGAACCGGGCCCTTGTCCAGCCGGACGGGAAACTCGGCCGCATACTCATCCCGAAGAATCTTCTCGAATCAATCGGCGTAACGAAAGAAGTCGTCTTCTGTGGAGTTGACCACAAGATAGAAATCTGGGCGAAGGAAAAATTCGCCGCAGCTGAACTGTCTGACGAAGAATACATCTCTCTGGCCGGAAAACTGTCTGATCTTTAGTCAGGAGGTCCGGAAATGTCAGAATATCATATCCCCGTATTATTGGATGAAAGCGTCACTGCCCTTGTCGGAGACGCGGTGTCAGGCATTTATGCAGACGCCACGTTCGGCGGCGGAGGCCATTCCCGCGAAATACTTTCACGCTTGACAAACGCGGGAAGGCTGATCGCCTTCGACAGGGACAGGGATGCCTTGGCGAACAAGCCGGACGACAGCCGGCTTGTTCTCATCCATAACAACTTCCGCTTCATACACAATTATGTGCTCGAGCAGGGATACGGGGACGGCATCGACGGAATACTCGCTGACCTCGGAGTATCCTCTCACCAGTTCGACACGGCGGACAGGGGCTTTTCCTTCCGCTTCGACGCTGCTCTCGACATGAGGATGAACCGCTCCGCAAGGATGACGGCCGCCGACATAGTGAACGGCTACTCCGAGGAGGAACTTGAACGCGTGCTGAGAATCTATGGCGAAGTGGAGGGCAGCAGGAAAATGGCAAGGCTCATCTGCCAGGCAAGGACTTCCGCGACGATAGAGACGACGGGACAGCTCGACAAGGCAATAGAGTGCATGCTCCCGAAATTCGCTGAGCACAAAGTGCTCGCAAAGGTCTATCAGGCACTCCGTATCGAGGTGAACCAGGAGATGAAATCGCTGGAGAAATTCCTCGCGGGGGCAGCCAGGTCCCTGAAGCCGGGAGGACGGCTGGCCGTGATCACTTACCACTCGCTGGAAGACAGGATGGTCAAGAATTTCATCCGCTGCGGCAATGTGGACGGACGGGTTGAGAAGGACCTGTACGGAAGGACGGACGCTCCGCTCGAGGCAGTGAACAGAAAACCCATACTGCCTCGGGAGGACGAAATCGCCGGAAACACCCGCGCAAGAAGCGCAAAGCTCCGCGTCGCAATCCGGCGCTCGCCTGACGAATGAGGCCGAACTCCCGGCAACGGGAAAGAGACTGAAAGGAAAAGAGCAAAGATAGAGAAATGAAGAAAATTGATTGGGCAAAGGTACGCAAGGCCACGGTGAATCTGACAAAGTCGATTCTCCGTGGAGACATCGTGCTCAAGCTCGACCGTTTTCTTCCCCATGTGGTATATATCGCATTCCTGTGCGCCCTCAGCATCTACATAAACCTCAAGATGGACGAGACCATGGTGCGCAGGGAACAGAACAGGAGGACTCTGGAGCAGACCAAGGTGTACTGTTCGCAGAAGATCTGCGAAGTGGCCGAACTGCGTCAGGTCAACAACATAGAGAAGTTGCTCGAGGAGCGGGGTATCGATGTATCAATGCCAGAGAAACCGGCACGTAACGTAAGGAGGAGGTAGTATGGCGGAAAGGAACGTTACGGCAAAAACCAGGAGCAACTGGACCAGCAACATACTTTACGTGGTCTATGTGATTTTCCTCCTCCTGTCGCTCGCGATAGTGGGAAAGATATTCTACCTCCAGTATATCTGGAAACCGGAAAAGGAGACCGTTAAATATTTTGGAACCATAAAGTCCGAGAAGACTGTGATTCCGGAACGCGGAGACATCCTTTCCTGTGACGGAAAGATACTCGCAACCTCGGAGGACCTTTATCAGGTGTCGATGGACTGCACCATACAGAAGGCCAACTGGGCAACGATGAAGAACGGCAGAGAGAAGGAGGAGAAATGGAGAAACGGGGCAAGGACACTCTCAGCCCAGCTTGCGGAAATATACGGAGACCGCAACGCCGACGAGTATTACAGGTATATCATCAGCCGCAGGGATGGCAGGATGAAGGGCAGGAAGAAGGCGGCAATAGGCGGAAGGATAGACTACCAGACCCTGATGAAGGTGAAATCCTGCGCTCTCTTCAACGAGGGCTCAAACTACGGGGGGATAATAGTGGACACCATCCACACGAGGGTGTACCCTTACGGTTCCCTCGCCCGGAAAGCCATAGGGCAGGTCAAGAACAACAGCGATGTGATGAACGACCTCACCGGAATCGAGGGAAAATACAACTACGAACTCCACGGCAAGGACGGGAAAATAATGCTCAGAAGGACAGATTCACGACAGAACGTAGAGGACTACACACGCACAAGCGTGGCTGCCGAGAACGGCTGCGACGTGCGGACCACCCTCAAGATGGAGTTCCAGAGCATAGCCGACGAAGCGCTGAGAAAGGTTATTGCCGCCAACAGTGAGATTGCGGGAGGCTGCGTAATGATTATGGAATGCTCCACCGGAGCAATACGAGCCATGGCCAACCTCAGAAAGGACGGGGACGGGAACATAGGAGAGACCTACAACTATGTGATCTGGCAAGCCAACAACCCGGGGTCTGTATTCAAGACAGTTACCCTCATGTCCCTTATGGATGACGGGAAGGTCAGCCTCGACATGAAGGTGCCGACCTTCGGAGGCCAGTGGACATATGCCGGGGAGAGGCTGCCGACGGACGATTACATACTGCCGTACAAGTATCCTGAAGGGAAGA
Organism: Bacteroidales bacterium; assembly: GCA_016293535.1. GTDB lineage: Bacteria > Bacteroidota > Bacteroidia > Bacteroidales > UBA932 > Cryptobacteroides. The sequence goes on from JAEDEB010000004.1 coordinate 40,330, forward strand.
TCAGTGTGGGAGAGGGCCTTGCCATTTCCTCAAACCATGTATTCCGCTACCTGGCAGCCACCAACTATGGCAACAGGCCCGCGGATTTCATTTCCAGGATTCACGAGTACAAGCTGCTCGAGAAATATGATTTCGACATCAACGGACTGGCGAAGCCCGTGGTCAGAAATCCGAAAATGAAGGATTGGAGTCCCATTGACCTTCCCCTGATCGCAATGGGATATTCGATAAATGTGACTCCGCTGCATATCATCAGCTTTTACAACGCGATTGCAAACGGCGGAAAGATGATGAAACCATATATGGTTGAGTCCTTCGAACGAAACGGCAAAGTCGAGAGGCGCAAGGGGCCGGAGGTGCTCAACGGAGCCATATGCAAGCCGGAGACGGCCAGGGAACTGACGCGGGGTCTGCTTATGGTCACTGAATACGATGGAGGCGACTGGCACAGAGGAACGGGATACACCAGTTTCAAGGGTTCGAAAGTACGCGTTGCCGGAAAGACAGGAACATCGCGCATTGAATTCGAATGGACGGAAAACGGGAAGAAGCATTATTCACGCGAAGATGGACAGGGACGGCACGTACACCAGGGTTCGTTCGTCGGATTTTTTCCGGCCGAAAACCCGCAATATACCGTTATGTCGGTGACATACACTAAACCGACGCTTTCGAACGTCTATGGCGCCGTAAGCGCAAAGGTGGTGCGCGAGATAGCCGACAAGCTCTATCTGCTCAGCCCGCAATGGCAGAGCGAGCTCATAGCAGACGGAGACATTCCTCAGATGGAGGGTACGCGTCCCTCCCCAAGCGGAAGAAATGAGGTTCCTGAGCTCAAGGGGCTTTCCCTCGGGGATGCTCTGTATGCTTTGGAGAACAGCGGATACAAGTGCAGCTACACGGGATACGGGCACGTGAAGACTCAGGAGCCGGGGGCTTACACCCGCCTTGCCAAAGGAGAGACAGTAACAATCAGTCTTGAATAGGATGAAACTTGGAGAGATAATATCAGGCAGTTCTGCGGTGATACTCAATGGAAACGCCGATACCGAAATCAGCTCGGTATGCAGCGACTCGAGAAAGGTCACTGCCGGTTCCCTGTTCATAGCCGTCAAGGGATTCGCAGTTGACGGCCACGACTATATACCCGCAGCCCTGGAAACGGGGGCTGCGGCAGTGGTTTCCGCCGACCGAGCTTCGCTTGCGAGGATAGCCGCCAATTTTTACGACAACCCTTCGGAGAAGCTCACTCTGGTCGGGATTACCGGCACCAACGGGAAAACCACCACCGTCACCTTGCTCTACCGGATGTTCACCTCACTCGGGCACAAGTGTGGCCTGCTCTCAACCATAGCAAATTACGTGGGAGAGAGGAGGAGCGAGGCTGCCAACACGACCTCCGACCCGATTACTATAAACAGCCTGCTCTCCGAGATGGTGGAAGAGGGGTGCAGCCACTGCTTCATGGAAGTGAGTTCGATAGGCGTGGAGCAGGACAGGATAGCCTGCCTCAAGTTCAAGGTCGGAATCTTCTCCAACCTGACTCACGACCACCTCGACTATCACAAGACCTTCGCCGAATACCTGAGATGCAAGAAACTGTTCTTCGACAATCTCCCGTCCGATGCCTTCGCCATCATCAATATCGATGACAGGAACGGAAAGGTGATGGTCCAGAACACCGCAGCGAAAGTGGTGACCTGTTCCTGCCGCAGTTATGCAGACCACCGTTGCAGAGTACTGGAAGAGAGTTTTGACGGAATGATGCTGCGCATAGACGACACCGAAAGCTGGACCTCGCTCATAGGTCTTCACAACGCCTACAACCTGCTCGCCGCATACACGACGGCAGTGGTGCTCGGAGTGGGCAAGGAGGATGCACTCGTGGCCATGAGCAGCCTGAGGTCGGCACCGGGAAGGCTCGAAAACATCAGCGGGCCACGCGGCATTACTGTAGTCATTGACTACGCCCACACCCCCGACGCACTCGAGAATGTACTCAAAACCCTCAGGGACATAGCCCCCAAGCGTCATCTTTGCTGCCTTTTCGGTTGCGGAGGCGACAGGGACAGGACGAAGAGGCCTGAAATGGCGGCCGTAGCGCAGAAATATGCGGACCGCATCTTCATCACCTCCGACAACAGCAGAAGCGAAAGAACCTCCGACATCATAGCAGAGATAAAGACAGGTCTCGACGAAAAGGGAAGGGCGAAGACCATATCCATAGAAGACCGCAGGGAAGCCATAAGGACCGCTATACTCCTCGCCCCTGACAACTCGACAGTCCTGCTTGCCGGAAAGGGACACGAGACCTATCAGATAATTGACGGCAGAAAGAGCCACTTCGATGAGAAGGAGATAGTGGCTGAAACCTTCAAAGAAATGAATTGAGACAATGATATACTCACTGTTCCAGTGGCTTAGGGACCTGGACCTTCCCGGAGCCGGACTTATGACCTACATCTCTTTCCGGTCCATGCTCGCGGCGCTTACCGCCCTTCTTGTCAGCCTCATAGGCGGCAGGAAGATTATCGCCCTGCTTCAGAAGAAGCAGATAGGGGAAACCATACGTGACCTCGGTCTCGAGGGGCAGATGCAGAAGAAGGGCACGCCTACGATGGGAGGAGTCATCATCATTGCCGCCACCCTCGCCGGCGCACTGCTTTTCGGGGACCTCGGCAACATTTACAACTGGCTGCTCATCATCACCACTGTATGGCTCGGAGGATTGGGCTTCGCTGACGACTACATAAAGGTCTTCAGGCACAACAAGGAAGGTCTCAGCGAGAAGGCCAAGCTCATCGGCCAGTTCCTGCTCGCTCTCGGCATAGCCCTCACGGTATGCTTCAGCCCGAGTATAGACACCAATAACCTCGTGACCACGATTCCATTTGTAAAGGCCCACGAATTCGACTATTCCTGGCTCTCGCCGTTCAAGGGCCAACTGGGAGTATACTGCACCTGGGGCATTTATATGGTGATGATAATCATAGTGATACTCGGGTGCTCCAACGGAACGAACCTGACTGACGGTATGGACGGACTCGCGGCAGGCAGCTCGGCGATTGTGGGAGTGGTGCTCGGTATCTTCGCCTGGCTTTCGGGCAACGTCCTCAACGCAGAATACCTCAACATAATGTACATACCCGGAACCGGCGAGATATCGGTTTTCATGTCCGCATTCACCGGGGCCCTCATAGGCTTCCTCTGGTACAACTCCTTCCCTGCACAGGTGTTCATGGGTGACACGGGAAGTCTCGCCATAGGAGGCATAATCGGCGTGGGAGCCGTGCTTATCAGGAAGGAGCTCCTTCTCCCCATACTCTGCGGAATCTTCTTCGTGGAGTCCCTTTCCGTACTGATGCAGAGAGGCTATTTCAAGTACACCAAGAAAAAATATGGGGAAGGCAGAAGGATATTCCGCATGTCTCCCCTCCACCACCACTTCCAGAAGGAGGGAGTCCCGGCCCTGATACAGTCGCCGAAGAAGGCCCTTCCGGAAGCCAAGATAGTCAGCAGGTTCTGGATTGTAGGAATACTGCTCGGAGTTGCCACACTGGCTTTACTGAAAATACGTTAAACAGATATGTCAAGAATTGTAGTACTGGGCGGCGGAGAATCCGGAGTTGGTTCAGCCGTTCTTGCCAAGGTAAAGGGGTTCGACGTTTTCCTGTCCGATATGGGAGAAATCGCCCCGAAATATGTCAGCTTGCTTGAGCAGTGGGAAATCCCTTACGAGTCAGGGCACCATACCGAGGAACTTGTACTTGATGCCGACGAGATAATCAAGAGTCCCGGCATTCCTCTCACGGCTCCTCTCGTGGAGAAGGCTGCCATGCAGGGCATACATATTATCTCTGAGATAGAGTTCGCCGGGCGCTATGACAACGCCAGGAAGATATGCATAACCGGAAGCAACGGCAAGACAACCACCACCTCCCTCATCTACTACCTGCTCAAGAATGCCGGGCTCAACGTAGGGCTCGGGGGAAACATTGGCAAGAGCTACGCCTATCAGGTCGCAACCGAGAAACACGACATCTATGTCCTGGAACTGAGCAGTTTCCAGCTCGACAACATGTACGACTTCAAGGCTGATATTGCAATCATCACCAATATCACTCCTGACCATCTTGACAGATATGACCACAATATGGACAACTACGTAAAGGCCAAATTCCGCATCACCCGCAACATGGACGAGGATAACTGTTTCATATTCTGCTCCGACGACGAGATAACCATCAACCATCTCGACAAGATAGTGATGAAGGCAAAGATGCTCCCGTTCACTCAGAAGGAGGAGGTCAGCCAGGGTGCATTCGTCCGTGACGACAAAATGATCGTAAGGGTCGGCGAACAGGAATGCGGAGTATACCTTCAGGAACTCGCCCTCAGCGGAAGACACAATGTATACAACTCCATGGCCGCGGCAATAGCCGGAAAGGTAATGAACATCGACAACGAAACGATAAGGCGGAGCCTTTCCAGTTTCCAGGCGGTAGAGCACAGGCTCGAGAAAGTGCTGAGCATCGGAGATGTGCTCTATGTCAACGACTCGAAGGCCACCAACGTGGACGCCGCCTGGTATGCGCTCGAGTGCCAGACCAGACCGGTTGTATGGATAGTTGGAGGAAAGGACAAGGGCAATGATTACAGCGTGCTCAAGGAACTGGTCAAGGAGAAGGTAAAGGCCATCGTATGTCTCGGTGTGGACAACGCAAAGATTCACGCGGCCTTCGAGGATATCGTCGGAAAGGACAGAATCGTCGACACCCTCTCTGCTGCCGAGGCTGTGAAGGCCGGAGCCGGCTTCGCAGCTCCCGGGGACGTGGTTCTTCTCTCCCCTTGCTGCGCAAGCTTCGACCTCTTCAAAAGCTACGAGGACAGGGGAAGGCAGTTCAAGGAAGCGGTAAGGAGTCTCTGACATAAGACAGGAATGGCATCAGGCAGGAAAAGCAAGGCAAAGGACCTGTTCGACAGGATACAGGGCGACAAGGTGATATGGATAGTGATTATCTTCCTCACCCTGCTGTCCACTGTAGCCATATTCTCCGCCACCAGCCTCGACTCCTCCATTCTCTCCGGGGAACAGACCAGGGTCAACATATTCCTCGGACAGGTAGCGGCTGTCGCAGGAGGATTCCTGATTATGCTCATAATTTACAAGTTTATCAATATCAGGGTTATACGCTGGCTGTCGCAACTGGGATGGGTATTCTCCCTTTCATTGCTTCTTCCTCTCTTCCTGCGCGTGGGAGTTGAAAACGGCGGCATACTCCCCTCTCTCGCCCCCATCATCAGGGCGGAATACATCAACGAGGCGTGGCGAACTCTTCGCATTTTCGAGATACAGGTCCACGTGTTCGAGTTCGTGAAGGTGGCTATGGTGATGTATCTTGCGTGGGCTGTGGAAAACTGGAAGACCCACAGTTTCAGCATTGCAAACTTCCTGAGTTCCCGCATCAGCTGGATGGGCTGGCTGGCAAGGCCGATATGGCAGGGAATAGTCTACATATTCATCCCTATAGCCACGGTTTCAATCTGTCTGATTTCCGGAAGCATGTCCACGGTTCTGTTCGTGGGACTGGTGATGTTCGCGACACTCTTCGTCGGGGGCTTCAGCATCAGGGACACGCTTATATACCTTTTAATCATAGTAATCGGTCTCGTTGCCGGTTACGGATTGTACAAGGCTGTCCCTGACGGAAGCAAGGTGGAAAGAATGCTCGGCAAGGTTTACGGAAGGGTTGAAACGGCATTCAGCAGGGTGGACAAATATGAGGATGCGATAACGGCAGATCTCAGTGTCGCCGAACAGATAAGGAATGAGAAGGACCCTAATAAGAGGAGGGATATCATAGACAGGAACCTCCAGACCGAGGGTGCCAAACTCGCCATACACGAGGGCGGAATCCTTGGCAAGGGCCCGGGGAGAAGCACCCAGAAATACCGGGTTCCCCTGATTTTCGGAGACTATATGTACAGTTTCATCATAGAGGAATACGGGTTATGGATGGCAATTGTGGTGCTGATAATGTATGTCAGCCTGCTTGCGAGGGGGTCGAGGGTGGCTATGATGTGCAACAGGATATATGCGAGGACTGTAGTTGCAGGACTCACCCTGCTCATCAGTGGGCAGGCGATGATGCATATGCTCATCAATGTTGGTCTGGTGCCGGTGACAGGACAGACCCTGCCTATTGTCAGCGACGGAAAGAGTTCGCTGCTTGCCTTCTACTGTGCCTTCGGCATCATACTGAAGGTGAGCAAGACGGCCAAGAAACAGATGGACAAGGCCATACGCGACATCGAACAACGTGAAAACCAGGAATAGGGATATCTTTGAAGAATACTATGGAATACAGAAAGATACGTGCAATAATCAGCGGAGGCGGAACAGGAGGACACATCTTCCCGGCCCTGTCAATCGCAGGACGTCTCAAGGAAGTGAACCATGAGACGGAAATCATCTTCGTGGGTGCGGAAGGCAGGATGGAAATGGAGAAGGTTCCGGCTGCGGGATACAGGATTTACGGCCTCGAAGTCGCAGGTCTCAAGCGAAGCCTCAGCCTGAGTAATCTCGCACTTCCCTTCAAGTACGTCAAGGGCATAAGGAAGGCAAGGAAAATCATCAGGGACTTCAGGCCGGACATAGCCATAGGCGTTGGCGGATATTGCAGCGCTCCCCTGCTTTGGGCCGCCCAGTCCATGGGCATACCGACCCTGATACAGGAACAGAACGGATTTGCCGGGCTGGCCAACAAGATACTCGGCAGGCGCGCCGGAAAGATTTGCGTCGCCTACGGGAATATGGACCGTTTTTTCCCCGCCGACAGGATAGTTCTGACCGGAAATCCCATACGCAGCAACATTGTGCCGGCAACTCCGCAAATGAGGGCGGAGGCTATGGAATTCTATGGACTCGATCCCCGGAGAAAGCAGTTGCTCGTGCTTGGCGGAAGTCTCGGCTGCCGCACCCTCAACAACGCAGTGCGAGGATGGATAGAGGCGGGTTGTCCCGGAGGAGATGACGTGGAACTGCTCTGGCAGTGCGGAAAATACTACAAGGGTGAAACCGATGCATTCATGGATGGACGCGATCTGCCACATATACACTACAGCGACTTCATAGGAAGAATGGACCTTGCCTATGCCGCAGCCGATGTGATTGTGACCCGCGCCGGCGCAAGTTCGGTTTCCGAAATATGCGCAGCGGGGAAGGCGGCCGTTTTCGTACCTTCGCCTAACGTTACCGAGGACCACCAGACCCATAATGCCATGGCCCTCGTAAGAAAGGAGGCCGGGCTCATAGTCAGGGACGCCGATGCGGGCGGAGAACTCTTCGGGGTGGCGCTCGAGCTCATACACGACCCGCAGCGCAGGGATGCCATAGAGAAGAATGCCGCAGCTCTTGCAAGACGCGATGCCGCAGCGGCGATAGTCGATGAAATCTACAAACTGGTCAGGCAATCTGAAAAATGATACCTGGTAATTTTCAAAATTGCTAAGTGATGTACAAGAACATATATTTCATAGGTATAGGCGGAATCGGCATGAGCGCCTTGGCCAGATACTACAAAGCCAAGGGATTTGCAGTCGGCGGTTATGACAGGACAGAGTCCGAACTCACTCGCGAGCTCGAGAGAGAAGGGATAGACATCCATTACGAGGACAACGTGGACTATGTTCCCAAGGATGTGGAAAACACCCTCGTTGTCTATACGCCTGCGATACCGGGGGACATGAGCGAGCTCCGATACGTTTCCGAACACGGATACAGGGTCGTGAAACGCTCGAAGATGCTTGGCGAAATTGCTCAGGGACAGAGGTGTCTCGCAGTTGCCGGTACCCACGGAAAGACTACGACCTCGACCCTTCTCGCACATATCTTCACAGAAAGCGGATGCGGATGTTCGGCTTTCCTGGGGGGCATCTCCAAGAACTACGGCACCAACCTCCTCATCAGCGACAACCCCGTGATCGTCGCCGAGGCGGACGAATTCGACCGTTCCTTTCTCCAGCTTTTCCCGAAGATAGCGGTGATTACGGCAATGGATGCGGACCACCTCGACATTTACGGGAACATCGACAAGGTCCGCGAGGCCTTCCGCGCCTTCGCCTCACAGGTCAGCGGGACCCTCATACTAAAGAAAGGGCTGCCCGTTTCCGCAGAGGACACGGGCGCAAAGATACTCAGCTATGCCTATGATGACAGAACGGCGGATTTCCACGCCGAAAACATCAGCACTGACGAATGCGGCTACTTCACCTACGACATAGTCCATCCCGAAGGGTGCATAAGATCGGTTAGATGCGGAGTTCCAGGCTGGGTCAACGTGGAGAACAGTATCGCAGCGGCCGCCGTCGCTCTCAGTTACGGAATCGGCGCGCCTGAAATTCGAAAGGCCATAGCTACGTTCAGCGGAGTGAAAAGACGTTTCGACATACACCTGAACATACCGGGCTGCGCATACATAGATGACTATGCACATCATCCGAACGAACTTTCCGCGGCCATATCGTCCATAAGGAACATATTCCCCGGCAGAAAGCTTACCGCGGTGTTCCAGCCACACCTATACACGAGGACACGCGACTTCGCCGACGAATTCGCCAAGGCCCTCAGCTGCGTCGACAAACTTATACTGCTCGACATATACCCGGCCCGCGAGGAGCCAATTCCGGGAGTGGATTCGGGCATCATCTTCGACAAGGTCACAGCTCCGGAGAAGATACTCATTTCAAAGGATGAACTTATGTCCTGCCTCGGAAAGGAAGACATAGACATACTGGTCACCTTCGGCGCCGGCAACATAGACCGGTTCACGGAGGAAATAACCGCCCTGCTCAACTCCAGATACGGAAAAGAATAGAAAATGTTCCTGAAGGCACTCAAATACATCCTTTACTCCATGATAGGGGTTCTGCTTGCAGTCTGCTGCCTGTACGGCATACGTGTCGCATCGGCGGAGGATGAAGGGATACTCTGCCGGAGGATGGAACTGCATATGGGGAACTCCTCTTCATGTCGCTTCGTCACTTCGGAAGACGTGGAACAGGCCATAAGGAAGGAATGCGGCGAGATTCTCGGCAAGAGACTTGGGGATCTGGATCTCAGAGCCGTTGAGAACGCCGTGCTTTCCCTGGGAGCGGTCGGGAGCGCCGAGGTTTATGTCACGAGAGACAGCGTTCTCAATGTGGACTTGAAACAGAAGGAGCCTTTCCTGCGTTTCCAGAGCCAGGTAGGAGGATTCTACTGCGACTCCGGGGGCAATATCTTCCCCTTGCAGGAAAGAGCTGCCGCAAGGGTTCCTCTCGTTGAGGGAAATATCCCGGTCAATGTCGGGAAATCCTACTGCGGTCCGGCTTCAAGCGATTGGGAGAGGCAGTGGATGGACGGGATACTCGCCCTCGAGAAATACATACAGTCAAGCCGTATATGGAAGAGCCGCATTGCCCAGATACATATTGATAAGAACGGGGACATAGTTCTCATACCAGTGGAAGGGGAAGAAAGGTTCATCTTCGGAGGGACAGGGGAAATGGAGGAGAAATTCGAACGTATGGAATGCTACTACAGGGCGGTCCGTCCGGCCGCGGACAGCAGCTACAGAACAGTTAACCTGAAGTTCAAGGATCAGATAATATGCAGAAAATGATATGGATATGAATATGAAGGAAAGACACATAGTGACCATCGATCTGGGCTCATCCAAGTTTGCGCTGGCTGTCGCGAAGCAGGAAGCGGATGACATCCAGGTGATTTACTATGACGAAATGCCCGCATCGGGTATGAGCCGCGGCGCGGTGTTCAACGAGACTACGGCTGCCGAGGCCGTCCGCGCCCTCAAGGAAAAGGCGGAGAATGAACTCGGTCTTTCAATCACTCACGCGGCGGTCAATCTCCCCCGCTACGAGGTCAAGGAAATCTCCTGCCAGAGTTCGATGGAACTGGACCCGGACAAGGCAATCACCCTCGAAAACGTGCGCGACCTGATGGAGGAGGCGAAGCAGAACTGCGTCATCGAGGATCCTGACAAATACGTCGTATATGACGCCGTATCACAGTCCTTTTCAGATGGAGAAGTATTCCAGATACGCGAAAGCGAGATAGTCGGACTGGAAAGGGAGCACATCGAGGGCAATTTCAAGATTTTCGTCGGAAGAAAGTCGGGACAGAAAAGGATAGATTCCGTATTCTCCAAGACAGGCATCACCCCATTCTTCTTTTTCCCTGCACAGGGCACGGCAAGGGCCGTACTCAGCGATTCCGAAATGGAAACAGGCGTTGCGCTTGTGGAAATCGGTGCCGGCGTAAGTTCCGTGACCATCTACACCGACGGCATACTCCGCTGCTACGGCTCCATACCTTTCGGCGGAAAGGTCATAACCAGCGATATCAAGCAGGAGTGCAGCATAGGAGAACATCTGGCTGAGAACATCAAGAAGGGTTACGGCATGTGCATGCCGGGCAAACTTCTCAACCTCTCTGAGAAGAAACTCCAGATAAGGAACAAAAGCACAGGGGCTGACAAGCAGATACCCGTGAGAAAGCTCTCCGAAATCATAGACGACAGGATGGGAGAGATAGTTGACGCTGTCCTGTACCTGATACAGGAAAGCTGCCTGTACGACGAAATACGCAACGGAATAGTCCTGACCGGAGGTTGCGCCGAACTCGGAAACATAGCCAACAAATTCAACGACATGTCAGGACTGGCCACCAAGATAGGTTACCCTATCAGCCGTTTCGGCTACACCAGCGGATGCGCCGGGATACACGACCCTGCCGCCGCTGCCACCACAGGACTGCTTATCGAGGCAATAAGAACTACCAGAATAAGTTACGCAACTCCCGGAAGTCAGCGTAAAACCTACACCTCGCCGTGGGAAAGAGCTGAGCAGCGAGCCGGAGCCGGACAGCAGGAAAGGACCGCGGAAGAGTCTGGCGCAACGCTGGAGGAATCCGGGACCCGCAATGAGGGCAACACCGGGGCCCAGACAGCTGATGGTAATTCCAAAGGAGAAAACGGCCGCAATAAGGGAAAAGACGTGGAACCTGTAAAGCCTAAACGGAAACATTCTATCTTTGACAAGATAGGAACGCTGTTCTCCGAAGAAGATGAAGTCTGAAAGCGAACTGCTATGAACATGGAAGAACTCAACAATATCGTAACCCCAAGTGACTGGGTGGACACGAATTCAATAATCAAGGTCATAGGCGTCGGCGGAGCGGGATGCAACGCCGTGTCATATATGTACAACCAGCATATCGAGGGATGCAGTTTCATAGTCTGCAACACCGACCGTCAGGTGCTCGAAAAGAGTCCCGTCAGCGACAAGATACAGCTCGGAGAGGGACTCGGGGCCGGAACTGACCCCACCAAGGGCCGCAACTGCGCGATAGAATCTATGGAAGTGCTCAGGGACAGGATACTCAACACTGGCACGCAGATGTTATTCGTAACCGCAGGAATGGGAGGAGGAACGGGAACAGGCGCAGCGCCTGTCGTGGCGAAGATAGCCAAGGATGCAGGCATTCTGACCGTTGCCGTCGTGACCCTGCCTTTCAAGGATGAGAAAAACGGGTCCTACGGCAAGGCCATAGACGGAATCAGGGAACTCGAGACAGTAGTGGACAGTCTTCTTGTCATCGACAACCAGAAGATACTCGAGACCTATCCCGATCTTCTCCTGTATCAGGCTTTCCCGAAAACGGACGAGGTTCTCGCGACGGCCGTGCGCTCCATCATAGACATCATACAGAAGAACGGGCACATAAACGTGGACTTTCAGGATGTCAGGAATATGATGAAGGACAGCGGATTCGCACTGATGGGCAGCGGAGTGGGTTCAGGAGAGAACCGTCTCCACGATGCCGTGGAGAACGCAATGTCGAGTCCTCTTCTGATGGCCTTCGACCCACACACCGCCAAGCAGGCCCTCATCAACATAACCATAGGCCTCAACGAAGAAAGCATCAAGGCCGGAGACCTTCCGAGAATCAATGAGGAAGTAGGGAAATACCTCGGGAAGGCGAACACCTTCAAGAGGGGCATAGTATATGACAGTTCCCCGGACTTCGGAGACAAGGTTCAGGTGACCATCATTGCCACGGGAATCAAGATGAACCTGCTGGACAATGCGGTGGACTTCAACGAGGGAAGCGTGATTTTCCTTGACGACGACTACTGCTACGAGCCTTTCAGGGCGGGCGAAGAGGTGGAACTTCCGGACACGAGGACGGCAGGATGCCTGCGCGGCGGAAAAAGGAAATTCTGGTATGTAGAGAAACCGGCCCTGTGCGTGGAGCCTAAGGACAACATAGCGGCCCTCGAGAACGAAACTGCCACCAAACGCAAGTACGAAAATTTGGAAAAAGGAAAGAATACATGGAAAGAAGAACAAGAGTAAGGTTTGCTCCGTCCCCAACAGGACCTCTCCACATGGGAGGCGTCAGGACGGCACTCTACAACTATCTCTACGCAAAGAAGCGCGGAGGAGACTTCATCATCAGAATTGAGGACACGGACTCGAACCGATTCGTGCCCGGGGCTGAAGAGTACATAATAGAGGCCCTCGGGTGGTGCGGAATCATCCCGGACGAGGGAGTTGAAAACGGAAAGGTCGTCGAAAGTCCTTCAGAGCGTCATCCGCACGCCCCTTACCGCCAGAGCCAGAGGCGCAGCATATACAGGAAATACGCCGATATGCTCGTGGAAAGCGGGAACGCCTACTACGCCTTCGACACCGCCGAGGAACTTTCCAGGGCCCGCGCCGAAGCGGAATCGCGGGGAGAGACCTTCATCTACAACCAGACCAACAGGAAAAATCTCCGCAACTCCCTCTCCATGCCGGAAAGCGAGTGGAGACCGCTGCTGGAGAGCCGCACGGACTGGACAGTGAGGTTCAGGATGCCTGAGAACACAGTAGTGGCGATGGACGACCTCATCCGCGGTCATGTGGAGATAAACACCGACACCCTCGATGACAAAGTCCTATGGAAACGTGCCGACGAACTTCCTACCTACCACCTTGCCAATATCGTGGACGACCACCTTATGGAAATCACCGAGGTCATACGCGGAGAGGAGTGGCTTCCTTCCCTCCCGCTGCACTATCTGCTCTACAAGGCTTTCGGATGGGAGGATACCATGCCACGTTTCGCCCACCTGCCACTGCTGCTCAAGCCTGTGGGCAATGGGAAACTCAGCAAGAGGGACGGAGACAAGATGGGCTTCCCTGTCTTCCCGCTCAACTGGAAGAACTCCGAAGGGGAAACCTATCACGGGTACCGCGAGGACGGCTACTTCCCCGAGGCTTTCGTGAACCTGCTTGCAATGCTGGGATGGAACCCGGGCACGGAGCAGGAACTCTTCAGTATGGACGAACTTGTGGAGGCATTCTCCATAGAACACGTCAGCAAGTCCGGAGCCAAGTTCAATCCTGACAAGGCAAAATGGTTCAACAAAGAGTACCTTCGCCGAAGAAGCGACGAGGCTCTGGCGGCGGACTTCCTCCCGATACTCAAGGAACACGGAGTGGAAGCAGACGGAGAGTTCGTAAGGAAAGTGGTGTCCCTCATCAAGGAACGCGCAACTTTCGTGAAGGATTTCTGGGACATCGCATCCTACCTCTTCGTGGCACCTTCATCATACAATGAGAAGGATGTCACAAAATTCTGGAAGGAAGAGAACTGGACACTCGCCCTCAAGACAGCTGAATTCATCAGGAACTTTGACGGCGCATTTACGAAGGAAGCGCTGGAAGGGCCTCTTGAGGAATACATCAGAAGCAACGGCTGGCCTATGGGCAAGGTGATGAACTGCCTCAGACTCGCCCTCGCCGGGAACGCTTCAGGTCTGGGCATTGCGGACATCGTCACCCTCATAGGGAAAGAGGAATTCTCGCGCAGGATCGATGCTGCGAATCAGTCTGCGGAAAGGAGGGATACGGCCTCTTCCGGAGAGAGTGCCTGCTGAACGGTGAAAGAGCCGGAACGGGTGCGGCGGAGAGCATTCAGATATGCACCCGTTCCCAGGGACTCGCCCAGGTCACGGGCAAAGGCACGCACATAGGTACCCTTGCTGCAGGAAAGCCTTATCGACGCATGGGGCAGCCGGACATCGTCCTCAGCGACATTGATGCGTCCCGAGGCACCCACTGAATCCTGAATATGGGCAATTGCGGACCCCTCGTCCGCAAAAGAAAGGAGCTCGCAGGAGTCTATCCTGATGCGGCTCGCCCTCAGTATGCCCTCAGGAATCTCCTCCCCCGCCCTGAAAGCCTTGCGGGCGATTTCGTACGCCCTCTGCCCGTCAATGTTCTTGGCACTGAAGAGAGGGGCCACCTGGTTCTGCTCTCCGAGGAAATTCAGCAGCGCATCCCTGACTCCCTGCTCCGTAACATGTTCATAAGGGAAACGGGCATCTATGTCCTTTTCCAGGTCGTACGATGGAGTGGTTGCGCCGAAACTCAGCCCGGCGACATACTCTTTGTCGTGGTTCTGCAACTCTTCCGCCATGCGGGTCGCCGGACCTATGCACACAATAAGCACCCCTGTCGCAAGCGGATCAAGGGTGCCGGCATGGCCGACTTTCAGGTTCTTCTTGCCGAAATGCCGTTTTGCCGCATACTTTATCTTGCGGACTACGTCGGCCGAAGTCCACCTGTAGGGCTTGTCCACAACAAGTATGATCCCGTCGGGATAGTCGGAAATGCTGCGGCTCAGGACCTCAGTCCCGGCCGAAGGAACGAAGGGCTCCATCAGCCGCGGAAAGGAATCTTGTCGATGCGGCGCTGATGGCGTCCGCCCTCGAATTCCGCGCCAAGCCAGGTGTCAACGATGCGCAGGGCCTTTCCCAAAGGAATGAAACGCGCAGGCATAACGAGTACATTGGCATTGTTATGCTGCTTTACGAGGGCGCCTATCGTCTCGTCCCAGGCCAGTCCGGCGCGTATGCCTGGATGGTGATTCAGAGTCATCGCCATACCGTTGCCTGTACCGCAGAGAGCGATTCCGAGGTCCACCTCGCCGGATTCGACCGCGCTCGCCAGCGGATGGGCCACATCGGTGTAGTCCATACTTTCGTAAGTGTCAGTTCCAAAATTGACAGTTTCTATTCCCTTTTCAGCCAGATGGCTGATGATGGCAGCCTTGTAATCCACGCCAGCGTGGTCGCTGCAGATTCCGATTTTCATATTCCGTTTCAAATTAGCTAAGCCTTTCGGCCTGTCAAGTGGCAAAAATAACAAATTTGCCTATATTTAGTAATCTGATAAGAATAAGTTGCTTCAGATTTGAATAAGATTTCCGAGGTCAGATTTTCTTACGAAGAAGGAGCGTAGCCGTAGCTACGTGACTGATGAGGAAGGAAATATGGACCGGAAAGATATTCATAAGATGATGCAGGTTATTTTTTTTCAGATTACTTAGTGTAACAAAGGATTCAAAGCTGCGTCTGTATTGTGGAAACAGAAAATACAAGAATATGAAAACAAGACACATTTTCGCAGCAATGCTCTGCGCACTCACAATCTCAAGCTGCAGCTGCTCTGCAAAACGCAACGCCGAAACTCCGGCAGCAGGTGAGGCAGCACAGGCAATGAAATCTTTCAAAGGTCAGAAGGACATCGTATGCCTGGAACTTTCCGGCCCTACCCTCGGAATAGGAAAACTCTTTCTCAAGGAGACTCCTGCAAAGGAGGTGAGCAGGGGGATAAGGAAAATAAACATTCTCTCTGCCGAAGAAGGTAACGATGCACAGAAATCTGCGATAACCGAACGCATGGACTCGGTACTGAAGAACTACGAGCTGCTCCTGTCCGCAAACGACGGCGAGGACGCGGTGGAAATCTACAGTCTCAGCAAAGACAGTGACACTCTGCGCGAACTGGTCATATATGTAAGGGATGAGGCAACCGTAGTTGCATTGAACGGAAGCATAGCCCTGAACGACCTGTCCGCCATTATGGAAGAGGACTGACGCTTATGACAAGGGAAGAGTTCAACAGCACCTGGATGCCGTACGCCGACACTTTCTACAAGGTGGCATTCTATCTGCTTGAATCGGAAGCTGCCGCATCCGACGCGGTCCAGGAGGTATATCTCAAGCTCTGGACGACGCGTGAGGGGCTCGGCAAGGTGCTCAACCCTTCCGCATACGGGACTATGATGGTACGCAACCACTGCCTCGACATCATACGCCGCGAGGGCAGCCGCAGGAGAGAAGAACTTGACGAGAACATGGCAGAAGACAGGAGCACAGACACGGCCCTTGACTTCAAGTCGCGGCTGAAGTACGTGGAAGAAGCCATGAAGACACTCCCGGACATTCAGCAGAAAATACTCAGAATGAGGGTGTGGGAGGAGATGGAATATGACGAGATAGCCGGGGAACTGGGACTCAGCCAGGTCAATGTCAGGGTACAGTTGACCAGGGCGAGGGCAAGACTGAGAAAATTGACAAAATAACGCACATGAAGAGGATTGAAGACATAGAGAACATGAGCATTGCGGAGCTTCAGGAAAAAGCATCCGGGCTCGATGTGAAGGTCCCTGCAGAACTGCAGACAAGGATAGGACGGAAAATCGACGGATATCGCAGAAGAAGGGCCGCAGTTGCCGGGAATGCGGTTGCCGCCTGTCTGGTCGCCGCCCTCTTATGTTCCGTGATCACGGGGATAAGCCTTGGCAGCAGAATGGCTGCTGAACCGGCAGACAGTTTCACCGACCCGCGTCAGGCGTATGAAGAGGTGGAGAAAGCCCTCGGAATGGTTTCCATGGCACTGAACACGGGAGCCGCCTCCGCTGCGCAGAGCCGCGCGCTCTTCGAACAGGCAAGTTCAAGTGTAAACAGCATACTCAAGTAAAACAAATCAGAAATGAAAAAGATAATCACAGCATTTATGCTCGCACTCGTCTGCATGACGGGATTTGCGCAGAACGCGGCCAAAGACATCTACACCCGCTACTCCGGCAAGGAAGGCGTCAGCTCTGTCTATGTGTCACCGGCAATGTTCAAACTCATCAGAAAACTCCCTGACCTTAGCGTATCCGGAGAGAATGTCAACCTCACCAACATAGTGAAGGAACTGGAAGGGCTCTATATTCTCAACACCGGTGAAGGCAGCCTGGGAAAGGCACTCTCCGAAGATGCGGAAAAGATGATACGCAGCGGAAAGCTGGAGGTCATGATGGAAGCGAACGAAGGCGGGACCAAAACAAGGATGTATGTGGCCGAGAAGGACGGTATAGTCTCAGAGCTCGTGCTCTACACGAAAGAGCCCGGCGAAGTGACTCTCATATCCGTCTGCGGAAAGATGCGGATGGAGGACCTTGCCGGGCTGCTTGAAGACTAAGCTTGCTTGTCCTGGAGACTACTCTGCCTGAGGAACCTGAGGAAGTTTCGCAAGCGAAGCTGCAATCTGCTCGTCGGTAGGGATGACATCTGTCATTGTGCCGTTGTTGAACTTCTCGTAAGCAACGAGATCGAAGTAACCTGTGCCGGTGAGGCCGAAGACTATGGTCTTCTCCTCGCCGGTTTCCTTGCATTTGAGAGCCTCGTCGATGGCTACGCGGATGGCGTGGCTGCTCTCAGGCGCAGGCAGAGTGCCTTCCACCCTTGCGAAGAGTTCGGCTGCTTCGAAGACTGAAGTCTGCTCAACAGCTCTGGCTTCCATATAACCGTCAGCATAGAGCTGGGAAAGTATGGTGCTCATACCGTGGAAACGGAGACCTCCCGCATGGTTTGCAGAAGGGATGAACTGGCTGCCGAGGGTATACATCTTCGCAAGCGGGCAAATCATTCCGGTATCGCAGAAATCGTATGCAAACTTGCCCCTTGTGAAACTTGGGCAGGAGGCAGGCTCTACGGCAATGATTCTGTAATCCGCCTCGCCGCGGAGCATCTCGCCCACGAACGGGCTGACAAGGCCTCCGAGGTTGGATCCACCGCCTGCACAACCTATGATGATGTCCGGCTTGATGTCATACTTGCGAAGGGCAGCCTGGGTCTCGAGACCGATTACAGTCTGATGGAGAAGCACCTGGTTGAGAACCGATCCGAGTACATACCTGTATCCCTCGTGGGTAACCGCAGCCTCCACAGCCTCCGATATTGCGCATCCGAGACTTCCGCTAGTATCCGGGAATTCAGCCAGAAGCTTGCGTCCAACCTCCGTAGTTGTGCTCGGCGACGGGGTAACATTCGCCCCATAAGTGCGCATCACCTCGCGGCGGAAAGGCTTCTGCTCATAAGAACATTTGACCATGAAGACGCGGCAGTCGAGACCGAAGTACGAGCAGGCCATGCTCAGGGCGGTCCCCCACTGGCCGGCTCCGGTCTCTGTAGTCACGCCCTTGAGTCCCTGCTTCTTGGCATAGTAGGCCTGGGCGATTGCAGAATTGAGCTTATGGCTTCCGGAGGTGTTGTTGCCTTCGAACTTGTAGTATATCTTGGCCGGGGTGCCGAGAGCCTTTTCAAGGAAATATGCCCTCACGAGAGGAGACGGACGGTACATCTTGTAGAAATCCAGGATTTCCTTCGGGATGTCGAAATATGGAGTGTCGTTGTCCAGTTCCTGCCTGCAGAGTTCCTCGCAGAAGATAGGGCTGAGCTCCTCGAGGGTCAGAGCTTTCCCCGTTCCCGGATTGAGAAGAGGCGCAGGCTTGTTCTTCATGTCGGAACGCACGTTGTACCAGCGGGTAGGGATTTCGTCTTCATTCAGATAAATCTTGTAGGGAATTTTCTGTTCCATAGTTCGTTTATTTAAATTGGTTTATGATAAAATTCTGTTGTCTTTCCTCGTTTGCAGGTCATCCGGGCGGCAGTCAAAGAAAAATGCCCCGTCGCAGTTGCGGCAGGGCATTGTGGCATATAGCATACAACGGTCTGACCTCCTACGACTCTCTGAGTTGTAACAGGCGCCACCACCAATTGTTGCTGTTGTATCTCATTGTTTTTCGATTGACCGGAGGCTAAGGTAGAGAGTTGATTTCAATAAAACAAGAATTTCGAAAAATTTTTGTCAAACCGATATATTTTCCTACCTTTGCCCCGCTTTGGCCCACGGTGGGCTGAAGCATTAACATTCAATCCCTTTGCACAATGGCTGAATACCTTATGCCAGAGAAAAAGCAGGAGATTTTTGCGAAGTACGGGAAGTCTAATACAGACACCGGTTCTGCAGAGAGTCAGGTTGCTTTATTTTCCTACCGTATCGCTCATCTTACCGAGCATGTGAAGAAGAACAAGAAGGACGTCGTTACCCGCCGTTCACTTCTTCGCCTTGTCGGCAAGAGACGCAGCCTTCTTGACTATCTCAAGAAGACTGACATCGAGAGATACAGAAATATCGTGAAGGAGCTCGGTCTCCGTCGATAATCACATAGTGGGAAACTCTGAAAAGGGGACGGCACCATAAGATGGTAGTCCCCTTTTTTATTCGGAAAAACACAACTCCCGACCGTCAACAAAGCTCAACCTGCGGCGGCCGGAAGACAAAATAAAACGGACAACAAGGAAGAAACAGTACTAATCCAACTCCCATAGGGGGAGGCAGGTTGAAAGAAAGATCAATGAACATCATCAACAAACAGATCGTATTACCTGACGGAAGGGTAATAGAAATCGAGACCGGCAAACTCGCAAAGCAGGCAGACGGTTCAGCAGTCGTAAAAATGGGAGGCACAATGCTCCTGGCAACAGTCTGCGCGGCAAAGGAAGTCAAGGAAGGAACGGACTTCATGCCTCTTACGGTCGACTACAAGGAAAAATTCTACGCAGCAGGACGTTTCCCTGGCGGATTCATGAAGAGAGAGGGCAAGTCTTCCGACTATGAAATCCTCATCTCCCGTCTCATCGACCGTCCTATCAGGCCTCTCTGGCCGGATGACTTCCATCTTGAGGTCTTCGTGAACGTAACCCTCATCTCAGCCGAGAAGGACATCCAGCCTGACGCCCTTGCAGGTCTCGCGGCTTCCTGCGCCCTCGCAACCTCTGACCTTCCTTTCGGAGGTCCCGTTTCCGAGGTTCGCGTATGCCGCATCAACGGTGAATACTGCATCAACCCCAACTTCTCCGAGATGAAAAATGCGGACCTCGAACTTATGGTCGCAGCTACGGAGGAGAACATCATGATGGTGGAAGGTGAGATGAACGAGGTTACCGAGGACGTGATGCTCGGAGCCATCAAGTTTGCTCACGAAGAGATAAAGAAGCACTGCCGCGTACAGAAGGAGCTTATGAAGGAGCTCGGTACCGACGTCAACAAGCGTGACTATCCTCACGACCTTGAGGACGAGGAGCTCAAGAAGGCTGTTCATGAGTTCTGCTACAGCAAGTGCTATGAGCTTGCCAAGGCAGCAAAGCCTAAGCACGAGCGCGAAGATGGTTTCAAGGCCATCAAAGAAGAGTTCCTCGCTACAATTCCTGAGGAAGAGCGCGAGATGAAGGAGCCTCTCGTGAACAGATACTACCACGCCGAGGAGAAGGAAGCGATGCGCAACATGATACTCGACGAGGGAATACGCCTTGACGGCCGCGTATGCAACCAGGTGCGTCCTATTTGGTGCGAAGTGGACTATCTCCCATGCGCACACGGTTCGGCAATCTTCACCCGCGGCGAGACCCAGTCCCTCGCTACCGTGACCCTCGGAACCAAGATGGACATGAAGGAGACTGACGAGGTCCTCATACAGGATGACCAGCAGTTCGTCCTCCACTACAACTTCCCACCGTTCTCCACCGGAGAGGCCAGGCCTCAGCGCGGCGTAGGCCGTCGTGAGATCGGTCACGGAAACCTCGCACTCCGCGCACTCAAGCCGGTAGTTCCGCTCGCACCTGAGAATCCGTACGCTATCCGCGTCGTATCCGACATACTCGAGTCCAACGGTTCATCCTCCATGGCATCCGTCTGCGGTGGATGCCTCGCCCTTATGGATGCCGGCGTAAAGATCAAAAAACCTGTAGCCGGAGTTGCGATGGGCCTCATCACGGATGCTGAGCGCCCTAACGAAAGATACGCTATACTCACAGACATACTCGGCGACGAGGATCACCTCGGAGACATGGACTTCAAGGTAACCGGAACCAAGGACGGCATTACCGCGACCCAGATGGACATCAAGGTGGACGGATTGAGTTACGATGTGCTCGAGAAAGCACTCGAACAGGCACGTCAGGGCCGCATCCACATCATGGGCGAAATGATGAAGACCATCAGCGAGCCTCGCGAGGACTACAAGCCTTTCGTACCTCGTATAGAGCAGATGATAGTTGCATCCGAATTCATCGGCGCCATTATCGGAAAGGGTGGAGAAACCATCCAGAAAATACAGAAGGAGACCGGTGCGACAATCAATATCGACGAGGAGCCTAATCCTAACGGAGAAGGAACAGTCGGAGTCGTTGACATTGCATCCAATGACGCTGCCGCAATGGCCGCCGCAAGAAAGTGGATCGAAGGAATCATCGCAGTTCCTGAGGCCGGCACCGTATACCACGGAAAGGTTGTCAGCATACTCGAGTTCGGCGCGTTCGTCGAGATTCTTCCTGGCAAGGAAGGACTCCTCCACGTTTCCGAGATTGCATGGAACAAGACCGAGAAGGTCGAGGATGTGCTCAAGGTAGGTGACGAGGTTGACGTGAAACTCCTCGAGATAGACCCTAAGACCAACAAGATGAGGCTCTCAATGAGAGCTCTCACCGAGAAGCCTGAGGGCTATGTCGAGAACGAGCGCAAGCCTCGTGGCGACCGTGGTCCACGCAAGGATGGAGACCGTCGTCCTGACCGCGGACCTCGCAGGGATGGAGACCGTCGTGAGCGCGGGCCTCGCAGGGAGGACCGTCCTCGTCGCGAGAACCGTCACGAAGAGAACAAGGAGCCGGATATCTTCTA